>NZ_LS991951.1:600000-832213 GCF_900476105.1 Mycoplasmopsis edwardii | reverse complement strand
TATTAAAGAAGCATTAATAAAAGGGCTTATACCTAATGCGAATAATGAAAATTGACGTAATCCTCCACCACCAATTAAATTTAAGGTGTTTAAAAATGAATTATCGTTAATTTGGTTTATATTAGCAACTTTAATAAATGGTGCTGTTATTGTAGTTCCTAAAATAAAAATGAATAATAGTATAGAAGTATAAATACCTTTTTTTAAGATTTCTCTTTTGCTTCAAAATTCTTTTCAATTATTATTAAATTTATAACTAAATTTAGATAATATAAATATTAAATTTTGCAAAATCTCTCCTTATTAAAATACTTATTAATTATATTAAAAAATATGTTTTTTTATAGTAAATAAACTAGGGCAAAAGCATAAAAAAATACTCCATATGGAGCGTGTTCTCTGAAAACTAAATAGTAATTAATAATTCATTAAAATGTCTTGAATACATTTCTTTTAAACCTATCAATTTATTAGTAATGGTCAGCTGAATGTGTTACCACACTTACACTTCCATCCTATCAACCTCGTAGTCTACAAGGAATTTCAAGGGAATACTTATCTCTGAGGAGGCTTCCCACTTAGATGCTTTCAGCGGTTATCCCTTCCGTACTTAGCTACCCAGCTATGCTCCTGGCGGAACAACTGGAACACCAGCGGTACGTCCACTCCGGTCCTCTCGTACTAAGAGCAGCTCTCATCAATATTCCAACGCCCACATCAGATAGGGACCGAACTGTCTCACGACGTTCTGAACCCAGCTCGCGTACCGCTTTAATTGGCGAACAGCCAAACCCTTGGAACCGACTCCAGCTCCAGGATGCGATGAGCCGACATCGAGGTGCCAAACCTTGCCGTCGATGTGATCTCTTGGGCAAGATAAGCCTGTTATCCCCAGGGTAACTTTTATCCGTTGAGCGACTGCCGTTCCATGACGTACAGCCGGATCACTAAGTCCTGCTTTCGCACCTGCTCGACTTGTAGGTTTCGCAGTCAAGCACACTTCTACCTTTGCGCTCTACATACGGTTTCTGACCGTATTGAGTGTACCTTTGAACGCCTCCGTTACCTTTTAGGAGGCGACCGCCCCAGTCAAACTACCCACCACGCACTGTCTCCCCGCCGGATAACGGCGGCAGGTTAGAAACTCAACATACCAAGGGTGGTATTTCAAGGTCGACTCCTCTAAGGCTAGCGCCTCAGCATCACCGTCTCCCACCTATCCTACACATGTTAGGCCAAGTTCCAATACGAAGTTGTAGTAAAGCTCCATGGGGTCTTTTCGTCTTGATGCGGGTACCCAGCGTTTTCACTGGGACCATAATTTCACCGAGTCCAATGTTGAGACAGTTGAGAGATCATTGCGCCTTTCGTGCAGGTCAGTATTTAGCCGACAAGGAATTTCGCTACCTTAGGACCGTTATAGTTACGGCCGCCGTTCACCCGGGCTTCATTTCAACGCTTCGCATAAGCTAACGCATCCACTTAACCTTCGGGCACTGGGCAGGCTTCACCCCCTATACATCACCTTGCGGTTTAGCAGAGAGCTGTGTTTTTGATAAACAGTTGCCCCTCACAATTTACTGTGGCCAACTTTTTAGGGTTGGCACCCCTTTTCGCGAACTTACGGGGTTAATTTGCAGAGTTCCTTAACATTGGTTTTCTCGCTCGCCTTAGAATACTCATCTTGGGAACGTGTGTCCGTTCTCGGTACAGGCACCCTGATATTTAAACGTTTAGAAGCTTTTCTTGGAAGCATGAAATCACACAATTCAAACCTAAGTTCTATGCATCGTAACTCCCGGTTGTAGAATACGCATTTGACTATATTCACCAGTTATTACTTACCCCTAAATCCAATAATAGGTAGTGTTATCCTTCTCCGTCACTCCATCACTATATCAAGGCGGTACAGGAATATTAACCTGTTGTCCATCGGATACGCTTTTCAGCCTCTCCTTAGGCCCTGACTAACCCTGGGTGGACGAACCTTCCCCAGGAAACCTTTCCCAATAGGCGTCGTGGATTCTCACCACGAATCGTTACTCATACCGGCATTCTCACTTCTTAGCGCTCCACCAGTCCTCACGGTCTGACTTCACCGCACTAAGAACGCTCCTCTAACGTACTTTCGTACCCGTGGCTTCGGTATTATGTTTTACTCCCGTTACATTATTGGCGCAAGATCTCTTGACTAGTGAGCTATTACGCACTCTTTAAAGGGTGGCTGCTTCTAAGCCAACCTCCTAGTTGTTTATGAAATCTCACAACCTTTCTGACTTAACATAATTTTGGGACCTTAGCCGACGATCTGGGTTGTTGCCCTCGCGAGCCGGGACGTTAGCACCCCGGTTCCGACTGCATGACAATACACAATGGTATTCGGAGTTTGATTATAGTCAGTACCGCTAGGCGCGGCCATTCCATATTCAGTGCTCTACCACCAAAGTTTAACATCACACGCTAGCCCTAAAGCTATTTCGAGGAGAACCAGCTATCTCCAAGTTCGATTGGAATTTCTCCACTATTCACAAGTCATCCGGGCACTTTTCAGCGTACTACGGTTCGGCCCTCCACTTGGTGTTATCCAAGCTTCAGCCTGCTCATGAATAGATCACATGGTTTCGGGTATATATCAACATACTAAACGCCCTATTAAGACTCGATTTCTCTACGGCTCCGCTTTTTTCTGCTTAACCTCGCATGTTAACATAACTCGCCGGTCCATACTGCAAGATGTACGCCATCAGCCATTAACGGCCTCTGACTAATTGTAAGTAAGTGGTTTCAGAATCTATTTCACTCCCCTCCCGGGGTTCTTTTCACCTTTCCCTCACGGTACTAGTTCACTATCGGTGTCTGGTTAGTATTTAGCCTTACCGGATGGTCCCGGCAGATTCAGACAGGGTTTCACGTGCCCCGCCCTACTCAGGATACTATCAGAAGTTCTTGCCATTTCGCATACGGGAGTATCACCCTCTATGCTAAAGTTTCCCAACTTTTTCTGCTATAACAAAAATTTGTAACTTCGTGTAGATAGTCCTACAACCCCATCATATAGATGGTTTGGGCTCTTCCACGTTCGCTCGCCGCTACTGATGGAATCATTATTTATTTTCTCTTCCTGTTGCTACTAAGATGTTTCAGTTCACAACGTGTCTCGCTATCAAGACTATGTATTCATCTTGATGCAGTTAGAAATTACTCTAACTAGGTTTCCCCATTCGGAAATCCCCGTATCGTAGCTTATATCCAGCTCCACGAGGCTTATCGCAGGTAATCACGTCCTTCATCGACTTCCAGACCCAAGGCATCCACCACAAACTCTTACTTATTTAAAAGATCAATATTTTCCTATTGTTGTTGATGTATTCAAAGACATTTTAATAAATTATTATATTAATAATAATTACTCGGTATCACAAAACAAATTGACTAATTTATTTTTTTGATGTCGTTGTTATATTAATTTATCTTTACTATTTAGTTTTCAAAGAACAAAGAGAGAAATTCTCTCAAAACTAGATATACTGTCGGGTTATCATGCGACACATGACGTTAAAATTAAATAATTGATAACCATGTAAAATAGGTAATTGTTACTAAAATGAATTGTAACTTAATGTACTCCGTAGAAAGGAGGTAATCCATCCCCACGTTCTCGTAGGGATACCTTGTTACGACTTCACCCCAGTCACCGGCCCTGCCTTAGGCAGTTGTCTCCGTAGTTAACAAAACCGACTTCGGGCATTACCAGCTCCCATGGTGTGACGGGCGGTGTGTACAAGACCCGAGAACGTATTCACCGTAGCGTAGCTGATCTACGATTACTAGCGATTCCGACTTCATGTAGTCGAGTTGCAGACTACAATCCGAACTGAGAACGGTTTTTTGAGATTTGCTCCACGTCGCCGTCTTGCTTCTCTTTGTACCGTCCATTGTAGCACGTGTGTTGCCCCACTCGTAAGAGGCATGATGATTTGACGTCGTCCCCACCTTCCTCCCAATTACTCGGGCAGTCTCCCTAGAAAATTAACTAAGGACAAGGGTTGCGCTCGTTGCAGGACTTAACCGAACATCTCACGACACGAGCTGACGACAACCATGCACCATCTGTCATTCCGTTAGCCTCCACTATATCTCTATAGCTTTGCGGAAGATGTCAAGAGTGGGTAAGGTTCTACGCGTATCTTCAAATTAAACCACATGCTCCACCGCTTGTGCGGATCCCCGTCAATTCCTTTAAGTTTCACTCTTGCGAGCATACTACTCAGGCGGATGATTTAATGCGTTAGCTGCGCCGATAGTTTTCTATCAGCTAATCATCATCGTTTACAGCGTGGACTACCAGGGTATCTAATCCTGTTTGCTCCCCACGCTTTCGTCTCTCAGTGTCAATATGTGCCCAGTTAGCTGCCTTCGCCATGTTGGTGTTCTTCCTAATATCTACGCATTTCACCGCTTCACTAGGAATTCCGCTAACCTCTACACAATTCTAGCTTGCCAGTATCCAACGCAATTTGGGGTTGAGCCCCAAGTTTTCACGCCAGACTTAACAAACAACCTACAGACGCTTTACGCCCAATAATTCCGGATAACGCTTGCAACCTATGTATTACCGCGGCTGCTGGCACATAGTTAGCCGTTGCTTTCTGACAAGGTACCGTCAAGGCAATAGCATTTCCTCTACTGCTTTTTCTTCCCTTATAACAGCAGTTTACAACCCGAAGGCCTTCATCCTGCACGCTGTGTCGCTCCATCAGACTTTCGTCCATTGTGGAAAATTCCCTACTGCTGCCTCCCGTAGGAGTCTGGGCCGTATCTCAGTCCCAGTGTGGCGGATCAGTCTCTCAACCCCGCTAAACATCATCGCCTTGGTAAGCCATTACCTTACCAACTAGCTAATGTTCCGCACCCCAATCTTCTAGTGAAGCCGTAAAGCTCCTTTTATATATAGTTCATGCGAACCATATAAGTATCCGGTATTAGCGATAATTTCTCATCGTTGTCCCAATCTAAAAGGCATGTTAAGTACGTGTTACTCACCCATTCGCCGCTAAGTTCCGAAGAACTCCGCTCGACATGCATGTATTAGGCACACAGCCAGCGTTCATCCTGAGCCAGGATCAAACTCTCGAAAAAATTGACTGTCATGTTTTGTGTATATCTAGTTTTCAAAGAACTTCATTTTTCTCAAAATGTGCAATAGAATTATAGTACAAATTTTTTAAAACAAAAAATATTTTTAATAAATTTTTAAATTAAATAAATTAATCTTTTCAATTGTGTTTTTATTTGTTTTTAATCCGTCTTTATATAATTTGACAATAACAGCATTAATTTGTGTATTGTTGCCACTAATATAAAATCTATCTTTAGAATCTGGTTTTAAAATTTTATTTTTAACTTCATCAACCCTTGCTCCAATAGCTGAATTAATAGGCCCTGTCATACCAACATCAGTAATATAACAAGTTCCATTTGGTAAAACATGATCATCATTTGTTTGAACATGAGTATGAGTACCCACAACTACATCTGCTTTACCATCAACATGTAAACCAAAGACATATTTTTCACTTGTTGTTTCTCCATGGAAATCAATAAAGTGGAAATCTGTTTTACCATGTGAACTATATAATATATCAAATGCTTCTAAGAATGAATCAGCATAAGCCTGTTCTCATGGATATCTTAATTCATTAAATGATATACCCATCATTGATGTTATTCTTAATTTAAATCCTCTAATATCAACAACTCTGGTACCTTGCCCTGGATAACCTTCTTCAATATTGAATGGTCTTGCAATATCATCGTTTTCAATTATCTTTTCAATATCTTCATTGGCTCAAACATGATTCCCCATTGTAAAGAAGTTAACACCAGCTTTTTTTAATCTTAAATAATCTAGTTCACTTAATCCTTTTCTACCAGTAACATTTTCACCTTGAGCAATAACAAAATCAATTTGATTATCATTGATAATTTGTTTAAGGTTTTTTTCTAAAGTCACTATTCCTGGTAAACCGAAAATATCTCCTATAAATAATAGTTTAATGTAGTTGTTTTTTTTGTTACTCATAATATAAATAATATAACATAAATAAAAAATAGAAAATGTTTAATCTTCTATTTTTGGTTTGTTCAAAGTACTTATAATCTTTTCTTTTAACTCTTTATTATTTAATATATAGTCTCTCATATTTTTTTTACCTTGAGCTATGTTGTTGCCTTCATAACTAAACCAAGCTCCTTTTTTCTCAAGAATACCTGAGTTGACACCGATATCTACAAGCTCACTATATTTATCTATACCTTCATTAAATAATAAATCGGTTTGTGCGGATTTATATGGTGGCGCTAATTTGTTTTTAACAATCTTAAATTTCATTTCAGAACCAGACACATCCTTATCTAAAGAAATCTGACTTCCTTTTCTAACTTCGATTCTTATACTTGAATAAAATTTAAGTGCTCTACCACCTGGTGTTGTTTCTAGGTTTCCGAAAATAACACCAACTTTTTCTCTAATTTGGTTAATAAAAATAATTGTGGTTTTATTTTTATTTAAGTTACCTGTTATTTTTCTAAGAGCTTTAGACATTAATCTAGCTTGTGCACCAATTTGTTGTTCATTCATTTCGCCATTAAGTTCTGCTAATGGAACTAACGCTGCAACACTATCAACAACAATTAAGTCAATATTTCCTAAACGAGCAAGAATATCAACAATCTCTAATGCTTGTTCTCCTGAATCTGGTTGAGATAAGATTAATGTATGGACATCTACACCAAGTTTACTTGCAAAAACTGGATCTATTGAATGCTCAGCATCAATAAATGCTGCAATACCACCATTTTTTTGTACTTCAGCAATAGCATGTAACGAAAGAGTTGTTTTACCTGAGCTTTCTGGTCCATATATCTCAATAATTCTACCTTTAGGATATCCTCCGATTCCTAAAATATCATCTAATATATAGCTACCACTATGAAATGTCTCAACAGCTACATCAGGCACATCTCCTAATAGCATAATTGATTCTTTTCCGAATTTTTTCTCGATGTGACTAATCGCGCTTTTAATAATTGATTTATTTTCTGTTTCTAAATTTTTATCTTCTTTCATTTTCTCCTCCATTATCTAAATATCTCTTTTAGTAAATGTGGAAAGAAAAAGAACAAAACTATATTTTAAAGCTAGTTTTTGAAACTTTACTTAATGTTTCTTTTCCGAATTTTGCTTCAAATTCGCTAACTTGGTCTTTAGCTTTTTGACTTGCTCCTAAAAGGAAGTTAAAATCATATTCTTCTTTTTGCTTTTTCATGTAATTATTTAATGTTGCTCTAGCAATGATTGAAGCACAAGCTACAGCTTGAGAATGCTGTTCTGCTTTTTTCATTAAATAAATTTCTTTTTCTTTTTTATAGAAATTTGAAAAGTCTTCTATAAAACTAAATCTATCTTGATATTTTTTAATTGAATTAGTAGTTGAATATTGATCAATTAATATTTTTTTATTTTGGAAGTTATACTTTTTTTCAAAATTTAATATTGATTGCATATGGATAAAAAATTTAATTTCATTTGCATTGAATTTCTTATCAACTAATTTGTTATATCCGCTTTGAGTTAGTGTATAAACAGAAAATGGTACTTTATGTATTAAAAGATCTGCGATTTCATTAATTTTTTGATCTGATAATAATTTTGAGTCTTTAACTCCTATTTCTTTAGTTCATTCGATCATTTCTTTTGGTAAAAATGCAGCGCATGAAATAACAGGAGTAAAATAATCTCCTACTCCTGTTTCATCTATTCCTAAAACATTTTCATTTTTAAAATCAAAATCAAAATTATCTAAAAATAGCATTATTCTTCCTCAGCTTGTCTGATTTTCTTTCTTTTCTCGTTTGATTTTGCGATTTCTGATTCTGGATTATCTAAGAATTTGTTAATGTATCAGCCAACTCCACCTTCTTTGTTTGATTTTGAAATTCTTACAGTTGCATATCTTTTAACATCTTTTGTTGCATTCCCCATGGCAACAGAAATGTTAGCAACCTTAAACATAGGAACATCGTTAAATCCATCACCTAAAGCAATTGTGTTTTTTGTTTTAACATCGTAGTATCTAATAAGCATACTTAAAGCTTTACCTTTGTTTGCTGTAATATTAGTCATGTCGAAAACCGGACTTAAACCTTCACCTTTTGATCAGTATGAGAATTCTGCTAAATCACCATATCTTGCTTTTAAATAGCATCTAAGATCTTCAACATCTGTATCTTTTTTAACGTCAAAAATGATTCCTGTTGGCATTAAAGGTAATTTATGAAAATCTAAACCAATTTTTAATTTTGAAGTTGTTGAGAATCCAAAAACTTTTTCTAAATCTTCATCTCTCTTTTGTAATTGGACTCAATCTGGTCCTTCAATAGCAATGTTTGAAATTTCTTTTTGAACCTTTTCGTCACCAAGAATGTATAATGCTTCATTTAAGTTTAGGTATTTAATATATGGAATGAATCCGTCATCTTTAGGGTGGTGAATGTGAGCACCATTATAATTTGACACAACTGTATCTAAACCTAAAGTCTCGTAGATGAATTTTGTACTTCTTCATGGACGACCTGTTAAAATACAAACAATGTGTCCTTCATCTTGAGCTCTTTTAATAGCTGCTAAAGTTTGATCATGAACTTCACCAGTAGCACTTGATCTAAGAGTCGTTCCATCTAAATCTATTGCGAATAAATATCTTTCTTTTTCCATTTTTTCTCCTTATTTTGTGTAAATTATTATTTGAAATAAATTGACTTTATATAAAAATTTTAACATATTAAAACAAAATTAAAGCTACTTAAATATTAAGTAGCACTTTTTATTAAAGTTGAACTGTTTTGCCTTCTTCATTATTTTCATTATTTGCATAAATAACTTTGTTTGCTTTGTTTTTAATGTATTGAACTTTGTATGTTCCTTTTACAAGGTTATCTAAATCTCATGAATATTGGTTTGAACCATGGTTATTTTGAATACCTTGAATTTCATATTCTTTACCATTAATTACAATTTTGTACTCAGTATCATCATAGATATTTTCTAAAGTTCTGTTTAAGATAATATCAAATGAAAGTCTACCAAGAGTTGCGTCTGGTGTGATTGTAAAATTTGAAGCAGTTGCTAAAATTTCTAATTTGTTTGATTCATTATTTTGTGCACTTGAATTGTTTGAAGGTTTTGTAGTTGATGACTCCCCTGAATTTGAAGGTGATGGGTTTGTTGATTCGTTTGAAGGTGATGTTTGAGAACTTGAAGATGAACTATCATTGGTTGTTGGTTTTGGTTCTTCTTTTTTCTCTGCTACTTTTTTATCTTCTGGTTGCTTAGTACAAGAAATCATTAATGTAGCTGTAGTTAAGGTTAAACCTGTGGTTAAAAATAATGTTTTTAAGTATTTCATATTTGTCTCCTATATCTATAAATATTATATTCTTTTTAAAAAACTAAAAAAGAACAAAAAAATAAACTTGCGTTTACTTTTTGTAATTAAAATAGTGTCATTTGATCTCTATCATCTAATTCTTCTAAAACACCTAGACGAAGTACTTCATTATATAGTGTATTGTTAATTCCGCTACGTTTTTTGAAATCTTCTTTTGTTTTAAATGGTGTTTCATTTCTAGATTGAACAATCTTTTTAGCAACTGATTCACCTAGTCCCTTAATTGCTGTAAATGGTGCAATTAATGATTTTTGTTCATAGTCAATTACCCATTCAGATTCTAATGATTTTTCTAAATTAATTGTTTTTATAGCAAATCCTCTTGCATATAATTCTCTTGCAATCTCTAAAGTAGCAAGTAATTTTTTTTCTGTTTCTTTTTTAGGTTTTTCATTTGTTTTTATTTCATGGATTTTTGAATTAACATCACGTTTTGTAATAAGTATGTCAATATCAAATTCACTTAACCTTGTAGTAAAGAATGTTGCATAGTATTCAAGTGGTTTATAAAGTTTAAATCAAGCGATTCTTCAAGCCATTAAAACATAGGCTGCGGCATGAGCTCTAGGAAACATATATTTAATTAGTTTCATACTATTAATAGCTCATTCAGGAACTTTATGTTCTCTTAATAATTTTTCTTCACCTTCAGTTAAACCTTTACCTTTACGCACTTTTTCCATTATGTTAAATGCATCAAGATTTTTTAGTTTGTATTGTATCAGGAAGTTCATGATATCATCACGACAAGAAATTAATTCTGATAACTTCTTATTTTCATTAATAACAAGTAATTCAGCATTGTTACTTCATACATTTTCACCATGAGAAAGACCAGACATTGCAATCAAGTCTGCAAAACTTTGTGGTTTACCAACTACAAGCATCCTTCTAACAAAGTCAGTACCAAATTCTGGCAATCCATATGCACCAGTTGTCTCGCCACCAATATCTTCTGGCGAAATTTTTAATGCTTTTGTACTACTAAATAATGAAATTACATCAGGATCTTTTGCAGGAACATCTTTCTTAACATCTAATCCAGTTAGCCTTTCAAGCATTTTAATAGCTGTTGGGTCAACGTGTCCTAATAAGTCTAGTTTTAAAAGGTTGTCATGAATAACTTTGTAATCGAAGTGTGTAGTATTTCATTCACTTTCTTCATTATCTGCAGGAATGTTAATTGGAGTAAAGTCTTCAATATCTAACCCCTCTGGTAATACAATAATACCTCCTGGGTGTTGACCTGTTGTTCTCTTAATTCCAGTCATTTTTGTTGATAAATAATCAATAAATGAAGATGAATAGTTTCAATGATAATCTTCATTTGAAGCTTTAATATAACCATATGCTGTTTTTTCTTGAATAGCAGAAATCGTCCCAGCTCTAAAGGTTCTTTTTTCACCGAAAAGCCTTCTTACTTCAGCATGTATATTAGCTTGAAATTCACCCGGGAAGTTTAAATCAATATCAGGAACTTTATCTGCGTTGAACCCTAAGAATGTTTCAAACGGAATTGAGTGTCCATCTTTTTTAAGCATAGTGCCACAACTTGGGCAATTTTTATCATCTAAGTCAAACCCTGATGATGTTGGTGGATTTTCAACTAACTCAAAATATTTACAATTTGGACAAATATAATGTGGGTTAAGAGGATTGATTTCTGTGATACCAGAAAATGTAGCAACAATGGATGAACCAACAGAACCACGACTACCAACATGATATCCATTATCGTTTGCTTTTTTAACTAGAATATGTGAAATTCAATAAATTACATGGAAACCATGTTTTAAAATTGGTTGTAATTCTTTTTCGATTCTTTCTTCAATAACTTTTGGCAAGTTTTCACCATATATTTCACGCGCTGTTTTATAAACAAGTTCTGGTAATTTAATTGCTGAATTATCAAATTCAGGTGTAAATAATCCTTCTTTAAATACCTTAATATCACTAGAAACTAATGAATCTATATAGCGAGTATTCTCTATAACAATTTCGTTGATTAAATCTATATTTCCAAGGAAACTAAATTTACTTATCATCTCTTCAGTTGTTAAAAAACTTAAATTAGGAATTTTTAGTTGGCTAGCTTTTTTGTAATCAAAAGCAAAGTGAGATGTACCACCAATACCTTTTGCATAAACTAAACTTTTGTAGTATAGTTTGTCATCTTCGTTTTCGAAACGAACATCACCAATGGCTACTACTTTTTTGTTCATTTCTTTTGCTTTTAAAATTAATTCTTTTAATAACTTTTTAATATCTTCGTCAGTATAATCACCAGTTGAAGTTTTGTGTATAAATGTTTCTGGATGCGGTATTTCAATATAATCAAACTTTTTAATTAAGTTGTTTATTTTTTGATCTGATGAATAAAGTAATGCATCAATTAATTCACCCTTTAATCCCCCAGAACCCATTAAAAGGTTGTTACTTTTTGGGATATCATCTCAGAATAATTTTGGACCATTGAATTGTCTTTCAACTGATGCTAGTGAAACTAGTTTGAATAATTCTTTTAAACCAGCTTGGTTTAGTGCGATAATACTAATTTGGTTATTATATGTGTTTACTTTTTTGAAAAATTCATTTCCGCTAGGTAAATAATTATAAAGTTCATTAAAATCTGTAACATTATTTGAAATAAAAATTTCAAATGCTTTTAACATTGCTCTAGCTAAAACTTCAGCATCATAATCGGCACGGTGAGCAATATTTGTATCATAATCAACATTCATTGCCTTACAGAAATCACCAAGTTTATGTTTTTTAGATTCAGGTGAAACTAATTTGGAAACTACTAAAGAGTCCATATATACAGTTTTTGGAGGCGTAAGTCCGTTTTCTAAAAACTTTTGCACGACGAAGTTCATATCGAAGTTCGCATTATGAGCAACTGCGACTTTATTATTTAATATATTATAAATTTTGTTTAATGCTTCATCTAATTCTATACCCTCAGCTTCAAGAATTTGATCTGTAATTTTGGTAAGTTCTATTGTAAAATCACTTAGTGGTTTTTTCGCTTTAACAAAAAACTGAATTTTATCTTTTATTTCATTGTTTTCAATAATAGTTGCACCAAACTCAATTAATTCACCAAGTTTAGGTGAAAGATGTGTTGTTTCAATATCGAAAATAACATATGTACTTTCTAATAGTTTTTGATTCTCAAATTCATTTAAGAAAGCCATGTTATTTCTATTTATCACATCAAATGAAACACCGTAAATTGGTTTAATACCTGCATCTTTAGCTGATGTGTAGAATTTTGGAAATGATTGAGCACTTGTAGAATCTAAAATAGCAACTGATGAGTGACCAAATTTTTTAGCAATATTAACAATATCTGACGCTTCAAGAAGACCATCCATTGCATTCATAACACTTTTTGAATTTAATTCAACTCTCTTAACTTTGGCATTATCTTCTCTTACAATTGTATCTACAATTGTTTTAATAATTTTGTCAATTTTTACTGTTTTCTCATTTGAATAGTTTTTTTGTCCACTTGGGTTGAATAAACCTTCGATAATAACTCATTCACCTACTTTTATTAATTCTTGTTTATTGTCTTTAAAAACATATTGAACTGCAGGAACAGCATCTTTTTTGTTTGTAATTCAGTATTTGTGTATTATGACATTTGGTCTTTCAATTAATTCATTTTTGTAAATTAAACCTTTGAAAGTAACTGGAAAGTTTTCTATATCTTCATTCTTTTTTAATTCTTGAATTTCTATATTTGTATAAGAATTAGATTTTGACTTTCTGTATGCTTTGTTTTGTTGTGGAGTAAATTCAAATAATTGTTCTTTCTTTTTATTTTCTTTACGAAGATGATCGAAAATTTCAGTAATATTTTCTTTTTTGTTTTCAACCATAGTGTCAAGATTTGTGAATGACGAAGCAACTTTAACTCTATTTAAACCATAATTATAAAAACTTTTATTTAAAAAATCTACAGCTTCTTCCAGTAAATTCAGTTTGCTAGCATCTGATATTTTGATTAATCACTTTTCTTGTGGATGACTATAAATAATATCATAAGTAGGGTTAATTGATTTTAATAATTCACCAAACTTACTTGAATATGCACTTAAAAATCTAAAAATATAATGTCTAAATTCTTCTTGCTCTTGATAATAATTTTGAACTTCATAACTAAATATAATAGGTACGTTTTTCTTTATTTTAAGATGATGTAATAACTTTAAAAACTCATCAATTTTTGGAACCCTTTTAAAAAGTAAAGTACCATAAATTTTTTGCTCATCATGATCAAAATGTTGATTGACTAATGAAACATCATCCATCGATTCGAAAAATGGAAGATTAATATAATTAGCTATCCCTTTAAACTTATTATCTCTATACTCCATAACTCTCCTTCTAATTAATTCCTAATGATAAGATTATAAATAGAACAAATACAAAACTAATACTATCAATTCTGTCTAAAATTCCTCCATGTCCTTTAAGAACATTTGAAAAGTCTTTGATATCTAAAATTCTTTTTGTTAATGAGAAAAATAAATCACCGACTAATGCAAATAAAGGTGAAAGCACTAAAAACAAGATCATTAAAATTGTATTTGATGAATTAGCTATTAATTTTGAAATAAAATCAGTTGTAATGAATCATGATCTAGTTGCGCCATAGTAAACTAAAACAAATAGTAAACTTGCTAAAATTGATGCTAATAAACCAATAATTGCTCCTTCATATGTCTTTTTAGGACTAATTAATGGAGCTAATTTATTTTTAAAGTATTTGTGGCCAAGTTTCATTCCTCCAAAGAATCCACCTATATCATGAGCTACTGAAACAATAATAAATAATAAAATGTAACTTAATCCTGATTGAACTGTGTTTAAGAAAACAAAACTTCTAATTGTGCTTGATAAAATGAATGCACAAACTGTAAAATAAAAGGTGTTTCTTAATAAAGCTGCTCAATTAATTTGTTTTCAAATTAAGATGACTCTTGAAACAAAAAAAACAGCAGTGTTTGCAAATAATAAAATAATGTAAATGTAATCACTAAATATAACTGAATATAAAAATGAAATATTTGTGTTGTTTGTTGTTAGTAAAAATGTGTTGTTGAAAAAACGTGTTCCTAATCCTATTGTTAATAATAAAAATAATGTTTGCATTAAAGAAAGTATCTTATGCTGTAAAAATGCATGTGCCAGTTCATAAAATATTCAAAAACTTAGAACAAAGATTATTGCAATTGAAATCCCTCTTAAAATTCAAAATAGCGCTCCTTTGCTTTCTCATTCTAATGTTCAATAAAATGAAAATCTTAAGATAAATAAAGCAAAAATAAGCACTACTGCCATAATTAATGCTGGTATTACTCTTTCCTTAATAATTTGTTTCTTTTTGTCGTCTAAATTAATCATATATTAATATTATATTAAATATAATATTAATCAATAAAGCTTTTTTAAAAAATATCTGTCTATGTGGCAGATATTTTTTAAAAAATTAATTATTTGTTGATGTTGTAGAATGATTTAACACCCTTGAATTCTGCAGCTTCTGATAATTCTTCTTCAATAGCTAATAAACGGTTGTATTTTGCAATACGGTCTGTTCTAGACATTGAACCAGTTTTGATTTGTCCAGCATTCATAGCAACAGCGATGTCAGCGATTGTTGTATCTTCTGTTTCTCCTGAACGGTGTGAAACTACTGCTGTCATGTTTGCTTTTTGAGCCATTTGGATAGCGTCAAATGTTTCTGTTAATAAACCAATTTGGTTAACTTTAATTAAAATTGAGTTCATTGATTTTTCTTCAATAGCACGTTTTAAAATTGCTGTGTTTGTTACTGTTAAGTCATCACCAACGATTTGAACTTTGTGTCCAACTTCTTTTGTGAATTTTTTAAATCCTTCTCAGTCACTTTCTGCAAATCCATCTTCGATTGAGATAATTGGGTATTTGTTGATTAATCCTTTTAAGTATTCAATCATTTCATCTGTTGTATATGTTAATTTAACATTTTTAAGTTGTTCGAATCCTGGTTGTTTTGATTCGATAGCAGCTTTTAATTTACCAAATGTATATACACCATCTTTGTATAACTCTGATGAAGCACAGTCCATTGCAATAGCAACTGCTTTTTCACCTGATGTAGCAGGAACATATCCTGAAACTTTAATAGCTTCAACTAAGAAATCTAAAGCTTCTTCATGTGATTTGAAGTTCGGAGCAAATCCACCTTCATCACCAACTTGTACACCGTGTCCGTGTTTTTTAAGTAATTTAGCTAAGTTGTGGAACACAAAGTTAGCCATTTGTAATGATTCTCTTAATGATTTTGCACCAACAGGCATAATCATAAATTCTTGGAAATCGATTGTGTTTGATGCGTGTTCTCCACCGTTAATAACGTTTAACATTGGAACTGGTAATTGGTGAGCGTTAAATCCACCTAAGTATTTGTATAATGGTAAGTCTAATTCATTTGCAGCAGCACGAGCAACAGCTAATGAAACTCCCAAAATAGCGTTTGCACCTAATTTTGATTTTGTAGGTGTACCGTCTAATTTGATCATAATTTGGTCAATTTTACGTTGTTCTGTAACTTCGATCCCTTCGATAGCTGGAGCAATATCCTTGTTAACGTGATCAACAGCTAACATAACTCCTTTACCACCAAATCAGTTACCTTCGTATTTTGAACCTTTATCTCTTAATTCTAAAGCTTCACGAGAACCTGTTGAAGCACCTGAAGGAACCATCGCTGATCCGTATCCGCCTAATTGTGTGTAAACTTCAACTTGAACGGTTGGGTTACCACGTGAGTCTAAAACTTCACGTGCATGAATTTTTTTAATTGCTGACATTTAGTCTCCTTAATATATTTTAATTTATATAAATTTAAAAGTTATATTCTAACTTTCCATATTATACACAAAAACTAAAAAGTTTTATGTGTAGATTGAGGAATAAAACAAAATAAAAACACACTGTTTAAGTGTGCAAAAAGTTAATTTTCTTCTAGATTTTTGTATAAATGAATAATTTTTTCAACTTCTAACTCTTGTATTCTTATGTTATCAGTTAAATTCATTTTGGAGTACGCTTTATTAATTTGTTCATTTGTATATTTGTTTCTTAATGCAAATGATAATTTTTTTCTTCTATTACTGAAGCATAGTTTAAAGAAATCTTTATATTTATCTCATTCATCGTTTGAGATGTTATCTTTGAACTTTAATGAAATTATTGCTGAATCAATTTTAGGTGCAGGTATAAAACATTTAGAAGGTACAATAAACTCTATTTTTGTATCTGCAAGGAATTGGCAACTTACAGTTAGTTTTGAATAATCAGCAGTTCTATATTTTGCAACAATTCTTTCTGCAACTTCTTTTTGAACCATTAAAATCGCGTGACTAAATTTATCTCTATGATCAAAGATTTTAAAGAGAATGTCACTAGTAATGTAATAAGGAATATTAGCTATAACTAATGCATCCTTTATATTTGATAAATCTGCTTTTAAAAAGTCTTCAAGGTGTAATTTAAAATTATCATCCTTAATTTCTTCATTTAAAATTTTGACCATATCTGGGTCAATTTCAAATGCAGTTAAATTTTTAACTTTTTTAACAATTTCTTTTGTTAAAGCACCTCTACCAGGTCCGATTTCAACAACATTTTTGTTATGTATATCAATTAATGAAACTATTTTATTAATTATATTTTTATCATGTAAGAAATTTTGACCAAATTTCTTTTTTGCAAAAACTTCTTTTTTACTCATTATAAATTAAATAACTTCCTTAAATTTTTGTTAATTTTATCTACAAATTTATCAAGTCCTACTTTTTTTAGACCCGCAATATAGTAAGAAACATATAAAACAGTATTTGGTTCGTTTTTTTGTCCAGTGTATGGGTGAACTCTTAAAAATGGCGCATCTGTTTCTGTGAGAATTCTTTCTAATGGTAAAAACTCAATTACTTCTCTTGTAACACTTGATGAGCCAAATGTTACTACCCCGCTAAATGAAAATAATAAATTAGGGAATTCTAGGAATTTTTTTGCTCACTCTACATTTCCAGCAAATGTATGTAACATAACTTTAATATTTTTGTATTTGCTTAAAATATCATAAACATCTTGGTATGCTTGATATTCATCAACTTTGTCACGAATATGAATTACAATTGGTAAATCATATTTTTGTGCAAGTTTTATTTGATTTTCAAAACTAGCAATTTGATTTTCTCTTGTTGGAGCATCTTCATAATAATAATCTAATCCAATTTCACCAATCCCAATAATGTTGTCTTTATTTTTTAACAATAATTCTTCAACTTGTTTGTAATCATCACCATCTTTACCTGCTTCAGGATGTATTCCTATACAAGCCTTAAAAACATTGTATTTTTTAGCTAACTCAATTACTTCAACATTTTCTTCTGGATGTCCACCATTATTAATGAAAAACTCAATATTATTGTATTCTGATGCTAAAACAATTTCTTCAATATGAAGTTCTTGATAAGCTCTTGTCGACACATGGCAATGTGCGTCGACAAACATATTTCTTTTCTTTCCCATATTATTTACCTAAACAGAAGTTTTTGAACATTACATCAAGTAAGTCTTCTCTGTTTGCATTCCCTTTAATGTTTTGTAATGAATCTCATGCATTATATAAATCAATAATAATCACATCAAAAGTCTGATCGTCAACTAATGATTGTCTTGCATCTTGTAGTGATTTTAATGCTGATTTAATTAATGAAAGTTGTCTTGTATTTGAAAAAATCTTTTCATCCATAATATCGATGTTTTCAAAGTTTTTAACTAATGCATCTTCAAGTTCTTTAATATCATTTTTTAGTGCAGAAATTGATATTAAAGAATTGTTATTATTTCTAACTAAGTCATTTTTATTTTGAACTTTTAAGTAAAACTTACCTAAACGTTTTGTTTCATTTTCAATTAATTCATCATATAAATCGTTTTCTTGTGTCGGATCTACAACATGAATAATTAAGTCTGATAATTCAATTTGTTGTAATGATTTATCTATACCTATTTTTTCAATTTTATCATCGGTTTTTCTTATTCCTGCTGTATCTACTAATTTAAATAAAATACCATTAATCTGATATGATGCTTCAACTAAATCTCTAGTTGTTCCAGCAATATCTGTTACAATTGCTTTTTCTTCAGATAAAAGTGTATTTAAAATACTGCTTTTTCCAACATTTGGTTTTCCTAAAATTGAAACTCTTACACCTTCAAAAATATATCTGCTATCTTCCGAAACTTTAACAATATTTTTTAAATCTTTTTCTAAATCGGTAAGTTTTTCAATCATATTTTTATTTGTCAATTTTTCAATATCTTCATATTCAGGATAATCAATATTAACTTCTGCAATACCTATTAATAATGCTATTTGATCTGAAAACTTATCTAATAGAGTAGATGTTTTTCCTTTGAATCTATTAACACTAGCCTGAGCTTGTGTCAATGTTTTTGACATAATCAAGTCATGAACAGCTTCTGCTTTAATTAAATCCATTTTTCCGTTTAAGAAAGCTCTTCTAGTGAATTCTCCTGGTTCTGCTAACCTAGCGCCATGTTCTAATAAAAGTTCAAGAATTTTATTTGTCACAACAATCCCACCATGACAATTTATCTCGATAATAGGCTCACCAACATAATTATTGAAAACTTTTTTATCGTTTACATCCTTACCTAAGAATCACATAACTAAAACTTCATCAATAAGGATGTCTTTATCATAAATGTGACCATAAGTTATATTATGGTCTGAACCTATTTTACCTTTATAAATATTCTTAAAAATTTCAAGTGAATCATGACCCGCTAATCTTATTATTGAAATGGGTTGATTAGTTCTTGAACCAGAACTTATTGCTGCAATTGTATCATTCATAATATTAAATTATATATTTATTTATAAGTTAGTCAAATATGTAGAAATTGCTCTAAAGTTTTAAAAATAATTTTTTCTATAAAATGTGGTAAAATTTTTTTTATGCAAAATGCAATTACTATATTTGGGTACTTAGGTGCAATTTTAGTTGCTTGTTTAAGTATTCCACAACTTTTCAAAACAATAAAAGACAGAAAAACAGGAGAAATTAGTTTTATTTCATTTTGAATATTCCATATAGGGATTTTATTATGAGTTATTTGAAGTTCATTAAGTTTAAATAAATTCCACAATGTTATTGCTGCTAATGGTATAACTTTAGTTTTAGAATCACTCATGTTATTCTTAATGTATGAGTTTAAAAAAGAATTTAAAAGAAAAACTAAAACTATGGGGCAAATCGCAGTTGTTGTTGTTCTCTTTATTGGTTTAGGATTTATTCTAGGACATATATACTTATATGCTTCTGGAAATATTCAAAAAATTCACTGATCACAAAATGCAGAAACAACAATGGGATTCATTTTCCCTGCATTCACTACATTAGCATTTATTCCGCAATTCATTCAATCAATCAAAACAAAACAATGAGGTGGAATTTCACTTGGTATGTTTGCAATTTACATCATAAACAATTCAGTTTGAATTATTTGATGAATTTTACAAATCGTATACTTTGGAGCAATCCCAGCATTCATCGGTGGTCTTATTTGACAACTTGTATCATTATCAGTATTTACAGCACAAATGATATTCACAATCAAATACAAAAAATAATAAAATATGCTTTAAAAAGCATATTTTATTAGTTGAATTTTAGGAGTTATTATGAAAAAAGAAGTATTTATAGCAGGCGGTTGTTTTTGAGGTGTTGAAGCTTATTTTTCAAGACTTAAAGGTGTAGAAGACGCTTCATCATATTACATTAACGGTGGTTTTGAGGGTGTTTCATATCAAGAAGTATGTCAAGCATCTAGCCATGCAGAAGCTGTTAAAGTAGTTTATGATGATATGTTAATTTCTGAAGAAACAATTTGAAACCTTTATTTAAATATTGTTGACCCTTACTCATTAAACAAACAAGGTAATGACAAAGGAGTTCAGTACCGTGTGGGTATTTATTCTAATGATCAAGAATTATTAAATAAATATAAAGCTCTTAATGAAGAATTTATTAAAAATGAAGGAAAAGAAAATTATTTAGAATTCTTGCCAGTTTCAGATCAAACAAGAGTTGAAGAGTATCATCAAAAATATCTTGACAAAAATCCTAATGGATACTGTCATATTAATCTTTATTCAATACCCGAAAAATATTTAAAAGAAGATAAAAAATAAAATCCTTAAGTTAAAGTCTCAAGGATTTTATTTTTTATTTATTCATTAATTCATCTTCTTTTTCTTTTGTTAAAGAAGAAATATTTTCTATTAAGTTGTCTACTTCTTTTTGGATTTTATCTAAGTAAACTTTTTGTTCATCTTCTGAAAGTTCTTCATCGTTTTTAATTGCTTTGTTAACATCTTGTCTAGCATTTCTTACACCAACTTTAGCAGCTTCAGATAATTTACCTAAATTTTTGATCATTTCTTTTCTTCTATCTGTTGTAAGAGTAGGAAAAGTTAATCTAATTTGATTACCTTCATCAACTGGTTGAATTCCTAAGTTAGCTTTATCTAATGCTTTAGCAATTTCTTTAACCGATGTAACATCATATGGTTTGATTAATAATTGTTGAGGTTCAGGTACAGTGATGTTTGCTAATTCTTCTAATGATGTAGGGGCATCATAGTAAACAACTTTAATCCCTTTGATTAATTGAGGGTTAGCACGTCCTGTTGAAATTTTAGACATTTCAAATTTGAAGTGGTTTATTGATTTTTCACTTTTATCATGTAAATCTAATAAATATAAATCTAATTCCATTATTTAATTACCTCTGTGTGTTTAATAGAACCTTCTAATGCTTTGATAATTGAGTTTTCTTCTAGAAGGTTAAAGATTATTAAATTGATATTGTTATCTCTTGCCATACTTGTGGCTGTTAAGTCCATAACTTGAAGTTTTTTCTCAAGGATTTCATCATAAGTAATTTTGTCATAACGTTTTGCGTTAGGGTTCTTTTTAGGATCAGAATCATAAACTCCGTCCGTTCCATTTTTACCCATTAAAATTACTTCTGCACCAATTTCTGAGGCATAAAGTGTAGAAGCAGTATCTGTTGTAAAGAAAGGTCTTCCTGTTCCACCAACAAAGATAACTACTTCACCATCTTGTAAGTATTTAAGTGTTTTTTCATTAACATAGTTTTCTGCGATTTTAGGATCAAGTGATAAAGAACTTTGAACTCTAGATTTAAGTCCCACAAGTTCAAAACCACTTCTTAAAGCTAATCCATTCATAATTGTTGCTAACATACCGATGTAGTCAGCTCTGTTTCTTGGTATTCCGTTTTTCTCAGCTGAAGCACCTCTTCAGAAGTTACCTCCACCAATAACAATAGATACTTCTATACCTCTATTTACTATTTCTTTTAATTGTAAAGCTATCTTTTTAACTAATTCATTATCAATAGCAAGATGTTTTTCTTTATTAGCAAAACCTTCACCTGAAAGTTTAATTAATATTCTTTTGTATTTAATCATATAGTTAATCCAATCTAATAATATCTAATAATATTTTATATTAAATTTATCACATCATAAGAAAAACACAAAAAAGATAAATAGTAGGCTTAAAAGTATAAAAAAATAGGTTTATAGCCTATTTTTTAGATGTGATAAATTTTCTTTCTGACTTATTTAAAAGTCTTTTAATGTTTTCTCTATGTGCAAAAATAATTAATGATGCATCTATGACAAAGATGATTAAAGCTATTCAAAAGTATCCTTTTTCAATTCCTGTCATTCACCCCAGAACTCCTTCACTCATTCAAGGAATACCTACAAAGAAAATCATTAAAAATGCAGTTGAAATACTTGCTAATGAAACATATTTTTTTCAGAACATAAATCCAAAGAAAAACACTGCAGCAATAGGTAAAAGAGTAATGTTAATCGATATTAATAAACCGATTGAAGTAGCAACACCTTTACCACCTTTAAATTTATAAAACACAGGGTAAATGTTTCCAATAATTACTCCGATTCCACCTAATAATGGTATTAAGAATAATTTACTTTGTATAAGACTTACATTTTTTGATTTGCTAATAAATTCTGGTGTAATTGATGAATTAATTGCCTTCATAATCAAACGGCATAATAAAACAATTAAAATAGTTTTTAGTACATCTAAAAGTAGAATAATCACTGCTGAATTTACGCCATAAACTCTTAATGAATTTGTTGCTCCAGCATTCTTTGAATGATGTTCTCTTAAGTCTGGTTTTTTGGTAATTTTTCCAAATAAGATTGAAGTATTTAAAGAACCAAATAAATAACCCACTAAAAAGAACCCTAAATTAAGTATTATAGTAAGAAAAATGTCCATCTTCTCTCCTTATTTATAATAAATATAAAATATTATATAATTAAATTAGATATTATGAAAAGAGAAAAAAAATTTAATATTAAGATAACAGAATTACCGAATAAAGTTTTAAGAGAAAAATCTCATAATGTTCCTATTCCGTTAGGGAAAGAAGATATTGAATTAGCCGAAAAGATGATTTATCATATCGATGACTCTCAAACAGAAGGCACTGAATTTAGACCAGGTGTTGGAGTGGCCGCAGTTCAATATGGTATTTTAAAAAATGTATTTTATGTTTTCTTACAAGACGACAAAAACAATGTAATTTTTAAAGATGTTTTATTTAATCCAGAAGTTGTTTTTGCAAGTAAGACACAAGTTGCATTGAGTGAAGGTGAGGGTTGTTTAAGTGTTCCTGAATCTTTACCAAATCAAGAGGGGTACATTCATAGAAGCAAAAGAGTTATTGTTGATGCTTATAGTTACAACGAAAAGAAATTCTTAAGATACGAAGTTACAGGTTACTTAGCAATTGTTTTTCAACATGAACTCGATCATTTAAACGGTAAACTGTTTATAGATAGAATTAACCAAAAGAATCCTTGAGGAAAGAAAAAGGATTCTACTTACTTATAAGGGGAAAAATGACAAATCAGATTTCAGAATTTTGAATTAATCTTGTTAATTCATTAAAAAGTAGTGGAAGCTATATTTGAGTGCCAATTTTATTTGTTGCTTTACTAGCTATTTCATTTATTGTTGGTTTTGTATTTAGATCAAAATGAACAATTTTTAAAATTGTTGCTATTGTATTAACTATTATCATAAGTGCTATTTCATATACAATTATTTCAAAAACAATCCAAAATAGTGATGATAGTAATGTCAGAGGAACAGTAGGAACTATACCATTTGTGGTAACTGTTATTGCTTTAATTTCTTACTGAGTTATTAGAGCTATCTTCTTTATTATTGTTACAATATTACACTCAATACCAAAATTTAAAATTAAAAGATCATTTGGTAAATTAAAATTAATCAGAAGAGTAATTTTTGGAGCAACAAATGCCATTGTTACAATTCCTGGTGCATTATTATTTGCAGATATTTTAACAGTTTCATCAAAAGCTGATAATAGCTTTAAAAAGATTACAAAAGTTGGAGTCGAAGTAATGACAACAGGTTATGGTGAATCATGATCTGGATTATTAACCTCAGTAAAAAGTATTGATAACTTATTAAAAAATGCTTCAAACTCAAGATTATTAACAACAAAATATTCAAGTCTTTCGGCAGAAGACAAAAAGAAAGTGGATTTATTACTTTCAGATATTTCTACATTACTAAATGATAAAAGAGTATTTGATGTTATTGTTCCATTCATCAAAGAAAAAGCAAAAGAAAACAACTTTAACGAAAGTATTAAAGATATCGTGGATAAGGCTCAAGTTAGAATTAATGCAGAAGCTGTTAAAGATCCTAGGTATGCAGAATACAACTTACCTCAAACAACAACAGAAAGAAAAAGAGAATTGCTTTCACAGTTCATCAGCGAAGAAATTGCTGAATTATATAGAGAAGCAAAACTTGCTGAACCAGATCTTGATGATAAAATCAAATTATTACAAGGTGCTACTCAAAACTTAAATAATCAAACAATTAAATCATTAACAAAAATACTTGATAAATTAGTAAGTGATGAAAGTATTCACAGTAAAGTTGATATTCAAAAAACAGTTGAATCATTAATTAATTTCTTAAAAGAAAGAGAATTAGCAAGAATCAATAGCGAAAATAATTCTGAAGGTGGAAACTAATTATGTTTAGACCAAAAAGACCTAATGAAGGATTAGAATTAAAAACCGCACAAGTCAACCTGCAAAACAACAACGAAAGAAAACTTTATACAGATCCACAAAAACAGTTGAATCCACAAACATACACAATTATTAGAAAAGAAAGAAATGTTAGAGTTATTTCAGCAATCTTTTGAGGACTAATTGTTTTAGGTTCAATTATAGGTATGTTAACAAACTTTTTATGATATTTCATTAATGAAAAATCAAATGGTATTGTTACATATTACATTTTATTAGCATTTCCATTACTTATTAGTTTCATGTTTATGACAAAAAGCCTAATTAAAGTATCTGGATGAAGTAAGGTTAGAAATAATTTTAGAACAAATTATTTACAAGCAGATGCTTCATCTAGCTCGATGTTTGTTGATATTTATCAAGCATTAGTATTAAAAGGATTAAGATTGACTTGAGGGTTAGTTTTCTTCTTAACATACTTTGGTTTATTCAATATTATTATTTTAGCGTTAAAAGATCAAATTTGAGAAATTGGTTCAAACTTTGATGGTAATACAACCTCAAATGGATTTAATGTTCACTTCTTAATTGATTTTAGTAAGTGATTTAAAACAGCATTTGGAAACGTTAATTTATTATTAATTATTGATTTATGTGTGATTCTCGGTGTTATTGCTCTTTATGTTTTAGTTATCTTATATGATAAAAAAAGAATTCAAGATATTCAAGCAAACTTCGGTACAGGTGAAAACGCTATTGCAGTTAAAAAACTTGTTGAGGAAAGAAGAAGAGCAGAAAACAAAGCATGAATTAAAACATATATTATTATCTTTGTTATTGTTGTGTTAATTCCATTAGTTTTAATCTTATTCTTAATTTACAAAAAATTTATTAGAAGAAAAGCATAATGAATTTATTAGTTATTATTGAAAATAATTTTAAAGATGTCGAATTAGTTACACCATTAACAATATTCAAAACATCAAAACAATTTAACAAAATTGATTTTTACAATCCTACTTTAAAAGTCGCTAAAGGTTCTGATGGATTTGCTTTTGTTGATAATATTTTGAATGAAGTAAATATTGATGATTATGATTTAATTTTTATCCCAGGTGGTTCAGGTGCACAAGCACTTAGAAAAAATGATAAATCATTAAATATTATTAAAGACTTTTACAAAAAAGAACAAAATAAAATTATTGCTGTTTGCGATGCTCCAAATGTTTTAAGTGAAAAAAGCATTATCACAAACGAAGAATTTTCAGGGTATCCAACAGATTGAAGTATAGATTTTAGAAATTCAAATTGACAAGATAATTTGGTCTCTATTTCTAAGAATAAACTTTATACAGGTAACTCACCATATTCTTCTGCCAAACTTGCATTTATAGCTTTAATTGAAATTTTTGGTTATAAAATTGCATTAAGCACATACAAAATTTTTGCAGGTAAGCCTGAGGCAAAAGAAATAATTTTATAAGAAAAAATCAAAACTATTTATTAGTTTTGATTTTTATTATATAAACATTTTTCTTACCAACATGTAATAACGCATACTTGTTTTCGAAATATTTTGAATTAACTTTTTGATCTTCAGAAATTGGTTCAAAATTTAATTTTAGTGAACCTTTTTCTATAAACTCTCTTGCTTCTCTTTTTGATTTAATAACTTTATTTGAAATTAATTCCTCGACTAAATTTAAATCACCACTTAATTCAAGAGTTTTAATTTCATTATCAATTGCTTCAATTTCTTCAATTTTCATTGAATCTAAATCAATATTTTTATCAAATAATAATTTACTAATTGATCTTGCTTTATTTGCTTCACTTTCACCATGAATATCTTTAATAACTTCATATCCTAATGCTTTTTGAGCAATTCTTAACTTAGGATCATTTTCATGATCTTTCATGATCTTTTTAATTTCGTCATAAGATAAGAAAGTTAATCAATTTAATAATTTTTCAATTTCAGCATCAGGTTGATTTAATAGGAATTGATACATATCATAAGGTTTTGTTAAGTTTTTGTCTAGTCAAAGATTTCCGCCGCCTGTTGATTTACCAAACTTGTTCCCATTTTGATCTGTTAATAAATTAGTTGTAAAAGCAAATGCCTTATGATCTTGTGATACTTTTTTAGAAATAATTTCAAGTCCGCTTGTTATATTCCCTCATTGATCTGATCCACCAAATTGACCATGAACATTGTGGTTTTTATATAACTCATAAAAGTCTCAACCTTGAATTATTGTGTAACTAAACTCTGTAAAGCTTAAACCATTTTCTAATCTCTTTGCAATTGAATCTTTGTTCAGCATATAAGCCACATTGATTGAAGAACCAACTTCTCTTAAGAAGTCTAAAATATTCATGTTTTCATAAAATTTGAGGTTATCAAAAACTTCAATACCAAAACTTTCTAATTGCTTAATAATGTTCATTTTATTCTTATTTACTTCATCATTGCTTAATTGAATTCTTTCTGTTGATCTAAATGTCGGATCTCCAATTGTTCCTGTAGCACCACCAACAATCGCAAGTGTTTTAATACCTGCTTTCTTAAGTCTTAATAAAGTTAAAATTTGAATATAGTTACCAAGGTGTAAACTGATCGCTGTTGGATCAAATCCAGAATAAATTTTCGCATCTTTGTCTATATTTTGAAATTTCTCAAGATTAGTTACATCTTTTAAAATTCCTCTTTGAGTTAAATCTTTAATAATTTCCATAACTAAAAAATAAATTCCTTACCAATTTCATCTTCTGAACCAAATATCAGTCCTTCATTTTCTAATCCAAGAGTTTTATAGCTTACAACCATACCAGGACTTTCAACACCCATTACTTTTCCTTTTAGGATCTCTGTACCATCGAAAGTTGTTGCTCCTAAATTTGCAACAACAATAACTTTACCTTCTAATGAATCTAATGTATTAGTAACAATTTCAACTTCTTTCTCACCATCAAATAAAGTTATAATAAATAATTTGTTTGATTCAGGATGTTCTCTTCTTTTTGTGATTTTTTTATAAACAAACTTTTTTGAATCATTAACAACTAAATTGTTTTCTTTAATAACTTTTAAAACTTCACTTAAGTTGTTTAAATCCTCAATATAATACTTTTTGTTTTTGATTCCATATTTATCATTATTTTGAATATTAATACTATGAACTTCATTCTTAGAATTTACAAAAAAAACTAAGTCATTCATAGTAATTTGTCTTTCACTTTTTACTTCTGAATTAACAAAAATAATTGATGAATTTTTGTAAAAATTACTTATATTATTAACTATAATCATGTTCTAAATTATAGCAAATTTTATTATATAATTAAAATTATGAAAGAACTAGCTATTGTTGTTGATTCAGCATGTGGTCTTGATAAAAGACAAGCAGAATCACTTAATTTATTCTATCTTCCACTCCAAATTGAATTGGATGGTATCCTATATAATGATGGTGTAGACATTAATACACAAACTTTTTTCAAACACTTTAATTTAAATACCAAAACATTTAAAACATCTGCAACACCTTTAGGTCAATCTAAAGCATTAATTGAAGAGTTATCTAAGGAATACAAAAAGGTTGTAGTATTCCCTTTATCAACTAAATTATCAAGCCAATATAATACTTTAAGCGTGCTTGCTCGAGAATTTAATAATGTATATGTTGTTGAATCAGTTGATGTTGCTCAAACTATTTTATTTAGACTTGAAAAGTTTTTGAGTGAACTAGAAACGTTTGGTTTTGATAAAGCATTTAAAAACACATCGGTTTGAAATAACGACGAATTAGATATTACATTATTACCCAAATACAACGATTACCTTGTAAAAGGAGGAAGGCTTTCAAAAGGTGCAGCCACAATTGCAAAACTTTTACAAATTGTTCCGTTAATAAGATTCGAAAATGGTTCACTTGAAAAACAAGGTAAGGGTAGAGTTTTCTTAAAATCAGTTCAAAATGTTATTGATGAAAAGTTTGAATCAAAACAAAATAATGATGAAGTAGTTATTTTAGGTGAACATAACGAAGATACCAAAACTATTGTTTTATATTTAGAATCTAAATATAAATTAACACCATACATTTTACCTATTCCTAACATCATTTCTGTTCACACTGGCCCTGATGCTATCGTTATTATAAAAGGTAAAAATTTAAGAAAACTTTTAGAAAAGTACACTAAATAACATGAGTAAAACATACAATCTAAAATCCACAAAAGAATTAAACCTAATTCTTGATGAATGATTTGATGAAATTAAAAAACATAAAATCATTTATTTAATTGGTGACCTTGGTGCGGGTAAAACTACTTTTGTTAAAGAATTAGCAAAAAAAATTGGTATAAAACAAAACATAACTTCTCCTTCTTTTAATTACATGAAAACATATGATGGTTTAGTTCACATTGATTTATATAACTATAAAGGTGATATTGAAGAATTCGAAGATTATTTTGATGATAATATAATAGCAATTGAATGAGCTAATTTACATAACTTAACTTTTAAGAATGTTATAGTAATTAATTGTGAATTAAATAAGGATAATACACACTCATATAGAATCGAGGTTAATTAATGAATATATTTTTAGACACCTCAAGCAGTGATTTTCTTCTTATCTTATTTGATCATGATTTTAATATAATTGATTACACCTTAATTAGAAAACATAAAAAGAAAGTTGATTTAATAATTTCAGAATTTAAAAATATTTTAGAAAAGAACAATATCAAAACAATAGATATTAATGGTTTTTATACAAATTTAGGACCCGGATATTTTACAGGTGTAAGATCTTCTCTTATTTATTTAAGAACAATAGCGATGTTACAGAACCAAGAGTTTTATACCACTAACACTTTTGAGTTAGTTAATATTATCAAAAATGATTCTAATGATTTTTATTTGGATGCTCAAGGTTCAAAGGTTTATCATTTAAGCTACACAGATTTTACTAAAGGTGATTATTTAAATAAAGTTCAAGTTATTGATAAAGAAAATGAATTAATAGAATATGATTTTGAAAAACTTATTAAAAACTTTTTTAAAACTAAAAATATATTTAAGAAAGAAAATAATTTAATCAATATTCAACCTTTTTATATTAAAAAACCTCAAATAGGGGGTAAATAATGCTTATTTTAGGTATTGAAACTTCTCACGATGATACATCTATCGCTATATTAGAAGATGAAAAAGTTTTAGATATGTGAACTTATTCACAAATAGATATTTTTAAAGAATTTGGTGGAACTATTCCTGAACTTGCTTCAAGAGAACATGTCAAAAACATCTCAATCATTCAAGAACTTATATTAAAAAAATATGATTTATCAAAAATCAACTACATCGCATATACAAAGGAACCCGGCTTAATAGGGTCTCTTCAAATTGGTGAATTATTTGCAAACGCATTATCTGTAGCATTGAACAAACCCTTAATTCCTATCAACCACCTTGAAGGTCACTTTTTATCTTCAACTTTAACAAACAAAATTACTTTTCCTGCTTTATGTTTATTAGTTTCCGGAGGTCATACTCAATTGCTTTATGCAAAAGATGTTGATCAAATTGAAATTATAGGTGAAACACTTGATGATGCAGTTGGAGAAGCTTATGATAAAGTATCAAACAAACTTGAATTAGGTTTTCCGGGCGGACCTATAATTGATAAAATTTATTCAAATTATCATGGTGAATATTTAAAATTTACTAAACCTCACACTCAAGGAAAATATGACTTTTCTTTTAGTGGTTTAAAAACACAAATTCTAAACTTAATAAATCAATCTAAAATGAAAGATTTAGAAATAAACAAAGAGCAAATTGCTGCTTCTTTCCAAAAAGTTGCTGTTGAATACTTAATAGAAAAAACTAAGTCAGCACTCGAAGAATATGATGTTGAAACATTAGTTTTAGGTGGTGGTGTTAGTGCTAATAAAAAATTAAGAGAAGAATTTATCAAATTGCATAATAACACAATAATACCAGATTTTAAATACACAACCGATAATGGTGCAATGATAGCACAAACAGCGTACTTAAATTTAATTAAGAAAAATAAATAAAAATCACTTAATAGTGATTTTTAAATTCATTAAAATGGAGTAAAATCTAATTATAAATAAACATTTATTTAGGGATAATTATGAATAATATAAAAGAAAAAATCAAAGAATTAACAAACAAAATCAATAAGTGAAATCATGAATATTATGTACTTTCAGAACCTTCAGTTAGCGATAATGTTTATGATGTTGAATTAAGAAAACTAGAGATTCTAGAACAACAATTTCCTGATTTAGTATTAAACGATTCTCCAACCAAAAAAGTTGGTGGAAATATTGTTAAAGAATTCAATGAATACACTCATAAAAAACCTATGCTTTCTCTTGCTAAAGCTTATTCTCAAGGTGATGTAAATAAATTCTATAATGATTGTGTGGCTAAAGTTGGTAAGGATGTAAGTTTTAGTTTAGAACCAAAAATTGATGGTGCTTCTATTTCATTGCATTATCAAGACGGAATATTAGTAAGAGCAGTTACTAGAGGTACAGGATTAATCGGTAACGATGTAACTAATAATATTAAAGAAATTAATGATATACCTAAAGTTATTGATTTTGAAGGTAATCTTGAAGTAAGAGGTGAAATTTACTTACCTAAATCAGAATTTAAAAAGATCAATGAAAGTCGTTTAAAAAATGGCGAAAAACCTTTTGCCAATCCTAGAAACGCTGCTTCGGGATCAATTCAACAACTTGATAACAAAAATATTAAGGAAAGAAATCTTTCAGCAATTATTTACGATGTTGTTGATCCATTAGAAAACGGAATAAAGAAACAAACCGAAGCTATTAAAATGTTAAATAAACTTGGTTTTCCAATCAACACATATATTCAAGAAGCTTTTGATTTCGAACAAATTTGAAATAAAATTGAAAAATTTGATAAAGATTCTTACAATTTTGAATGTGATGGATTCGTTATCAAGGTTAATTCATTTGAACAACAAAAGAATTTTGGTTTCACAGCTAAATTTCCTAAATATGCTATTGCTTTTAAGTTTGAAACAGAAGAAGCAAGTTCTATTATTAAAAACATTATTCCAACAGTCGGAAGAACAGGTAAAATAAGTTATATTGGAGAAATTGAACCAGTAGAATTAGCTCAAACAATTGTACAAAGAGCTACATTGCATAATGCTGAGTTTATTAAAGATTTAAACATTAATATTGGAGATGAAATCACTTTAATTAAGTCTGGTGAAATCATCCCTAAAATTACTGGATTAAAAACAAAGAATTCTGATGATTATTATCACAAAATTCTTAATTGTCCTAGTTGCGAAAGTAAACTTGAAAATATCGATAACCTAGTGGACCAATTTTGTTTAAATGAATCATGTAATGAAAAACGTATTAGAAAACTCATTCACTTTGCTAGCAAAAAAGCCCTTAATATTGAAACACTAGCTGAAAAAAATATTGCGTTATTTTATCAACAAGGAATGTTAAGTGATTTTGCTTCAATTTATAACTTAAATAAATTTAAAGATCAAATACTTGAATTAGAGGGATTTAAGGATGCAAGAATTAATAAAATCCTTATTTCAATTGAAGAATCTAGAAAAACAAAATTCCTTAATGTTTTATACGCTGTTGGTATTAAACATGTAGGTTTAAGAGTGGCTGAAATAATTTCTGATTATGTTAATTCATTTAAAGAGTTACTCAATTTAAACCTTGATGATCTTCTTAATATTAATACAATTGGTGAATCTATTCTTAGTGAAATTAAATTGTATTTAGCTAATAATAAAGATGATTTATTAAAGCTCGATGAAATATTTGAATATGAAGAAAAATTAAATAATAATGAAGTACAAGTCTTGAATAATTTAACTTTTGTTATTACTGGTAAGTTAGAAAAACCAAGAAGTCAGTATGAAGAACTTATTAAAATGTATGGCGGTAAACTTGCTTCAAGTGTATCTAAAAATGTAAATTATTTAATAACAAACAATAATGTATCCAATACTTCTAAAATGGTTAGCGCTGTTAAACTAGGTGTTAAAGTTATTAGCGAAACAGAATTTAACGAACTAGTTAATGAATTAATTAAAAAAGCATAAACTTAATTGTTTATGCTTTTTATATTGGAAAACATTATTATTTTTTAATTTCTTTAAGACGTGCACTTTTACCTTTACGGTCTCTCATGTAGAATAATCTTTTTCTACGAACTTTGTTTGAACGAGTTACTTCGATATGTGCGATTAATGGTGAGTTAACTGGGAATGTTCTTTCAACTCCAACACCATAAGAAATTTTTCTAACTGTAAAACTTTCTCTTGTTCCTGATTCTTTTTTAGAGATAACTAAACCTTCAAAAACCTGAATACGTTCTTTTTCACCTTCACGAATACGAACGTGAACTTTAACATTATCACCTGTATTAAATTCAGGTAAATCTGTACGTAATTGTGGTTTTTCTACTAATTCTAATAATCTATTTCTCATTTTTTATCCTTTCAATTATATCTGGACGATTCTTCAATGTTTTTTCTCATTGAGCTTTTTTCTTTCATTCATCAATTTCTTTGTGATTTCCATTAAATAATACTTCAGGCACTCTCATTCCCTTGTATTCACGCGGCCTTGTATATTGTGGGTAGTCTAATAATCCTTGATTTTGAAATGAATCATTTTCGTGTGACTCTACTTTTATCACACCATCAACTAATCTTATTACACTATCAGCCATTGCCATAGCAGGTAATTCGCCGCCAGTAAGAACAAAATCTCCAATTGATATTTCTTCATCCACTAATTCAACAATCCTTTCATCAAACCCTTCATATCTACCACATATAAAAGTGATTTGCTTAAGTTTGGAAAGTTCATTAGCTTTTTGTTGGTCAAATCTCTTGCCTTGAGGAGATACTAATACCTTATATCCACCTCTGTCAACCAAACTATCAAGAGCTAAGTCAATTGGTTCTATTTGAAGTAATAGACCATGGCCACCACCATATATCTCATCATCAACTTTTCTGTGTTTACTTTTTGAAAATTCTCTGAAATCAACAACATTTATATCAATGATTTTTTTATCAATTGCTTTTTTGATAACACTTTCATTTTTTAATGGTTCTATATAATTTGGAAATATAGTTAAGAAATTAATTTTCATATATTAAAAGCTTATTTTTGTTTTTTTAATAAATTAGCAACAGTATCAGTAGGTTTTGCACCTTGTGAAAGTCATTTATCAACTAATTCTCTATTTAAAACAAGTTCTTTTGAGTTAGGGTTGTAGTGTCCTAAAGCTTCGATGAATTTTCCATCACGTGGAGCTCTCGCATCAGCAGCAACAATTTTGTAAACTGGTCTGAATTTGCTCCCCATTCTTTTTAATCTAATTTTTACCATATGTTCTCCTTATTTTTATTTTTTCTGTCAAGCACTTTTGCTTGACACTATTCAAATACAAAGTTATTATACATTAAAATTGTTTTATGAAAAATAAAATTAAAAAAATAATGAAGTATAACCCCATTATTCTACTTCTAAAACTGTTTCATTGTTAATTCATACAATATCGTTTTGTCTTATTTTTGTACTTTTTGATTCAATTCTTTTACCATTCAACATAACTTCATTTTCTTGAAGGAAATATTTTGCTGCTCCGCCTGTATCTGTTATTCTTGCCAATTTTAATAATTGAGAAATTTTGATAGATTCTGTGTTGATTTTAATTACCATTAATACTTCCTAATAGGTGTTAATAATTGAATGTTATTGGTGTTATCGTCTTCTAAAATGTAAATTTTATTTCCTTCATCATTAATATATAGGTAAATAAATTCTGAATTAAAAGCACTAATCGCATCTTTTAAAAAGATTCAGTTTATATCCATTTCGAATGATAATCCAGTGTATTCGAAGTCAGTTGTCATAAATTCAGATACCCCTATTTCAGGAACTTCAAATGTTGCTTTTATCTCTTTTTCTGATATTGAAAGTTCAAGTCTTTTAACTTTATCAGCTACCGCAAAAACTGTTTTATTAATAACTTTTGATAATTCATCTTTTTTAATTTTAATAAATCTTTTTTTATCGAATTCTAAAAGTTTTGAAATATCAATATATTTAATGTTTGATGTATGAGTAAAAATAACTGTCTCGTGGTAAGAAATACCAATTCTGTTACTTCCAAAAAATAAGTCGATAAATTCAGGCATTTCTTTATTGTATAGTTTTTTAAAGTTTTTATTATCAATATTTACATCAATATTTAAGTCAGTTTCGATATCAATAACATGTGTAGACAATCTAAATGTATCAGTTGATGTGAATCTTAACAATTTATCTTCAGATTTAAGATTGATAAATTTAGTAACAGGATTAGTTGTTAAACTAAGGTTTTTATCTTGTCCTAAATTAGAAGAGATGTAAGCATTGTTTAAAGCCTCTGAAAAATCTTTTGATTTGATTTTAACTTTTGTGTCTGAAACAGAAAAATTAAAATGAGGATATTTTGTTTCATCTAATAAAGTTAATGTGTATTTTGTTTTATTTTCGAATACTTCTAATGTTCTGTCATTTTTAATAAAAGTAATTTCTTTTTCAAATTTTTTAATTAAATTCTTAAGAATTTGTGTATTTATTAAAATTCTTCCTGTTTGATCTAATTTAATATTTTTTTCATCTATTTTAATTGTTTTCTTTGCAGCTATGCTAGAACTACCACCAATGAATGTTACTTCGTTGTTATCTATTTCAATATAAATACCTCTAAACGGTAAAAAAGAATCAATGTTATCAACAAAAGATGAAAGAAATTCAATAGTACTTTCTATTAAGTTTTTTGAAATTGTAAATTTCATAAAAATCCTCCTAAATATTAATAATGTTAATAGGTGTTAATAATGTGAGTAACTTTTAAAAAGTTAATTTTTTAAACAAATTTACATTAATTTTTAACTTTTCTTAATAATTCACATCTTAATTATCTTATTAAATAAATGTTATTTACTTGTGCGTATCTCTCGTTTTATTTGGTTTATAGCTAATTTAATTGATGAATCAGACCCTTCGTTTTTTGATTTTTTAAGGGCATTTAAAACTGTGGTGTGATCTTTGTTTAAAACTTTACCAATTTCAGTTGAGGACATGTTTAATAAGTTATCCATCAATATGATGCAAATATGTCTTGCTATAACGATTTCTTTTTTTCTAGTTTTACCAATGATTTCTCTTGTACTTACCTTATAGCAAGAAGAAACTTTTTTAATAATTAAATCTGGAGTTGCATTAGTCGGTAACGAAAACTGATCTTTAAATATATTTTTAACAACACTATATGCATATGTTGCGTTGACTAAGTCTTCTTTATAATACTTAACTTTTTGAACAACACCCAAAATTGTTCTAATTGAATTAGAGAATTCTTTCACTAAAAATTCTTTTGATTCATCATCAACAATGTTGGGATCCACATCGTTTTTCTCTAGTAAAAATTCCAATAAATCTTTGTACTCTGTTTCGTTAGGGTTTTTTATTTTTGTTAAAAATCCAGATTGAATCCTTGTAATTAATCTTTCCTCAAAATTAGCTTCAATATCCCTAATATCAGATTCAGAAGATATAACTGTAGGTTTGTTGCTTTGCATTCTAGCATCAATAATTTGATATATAAAATTCTTGGTTTGTTTTTTCTGACCATCTCCAAAAATTTGAAAATCATCAAACAAAACAATATCAGCAGAGGTTAAAGTGTTTAATATTTTAGAAATAAACCCTGGGTTATTTTCTTGTAAAGCAACTAAAATCTTTTTATTAAATATAATTGGATTAATATATATGGATTTCTTGCCTAACTCTTCAAATCTATTACCTATAGCAGTTAATAAATGTGTTTTACCAATCCCTGAAGCCCCTGAAATAAATAAAATATTAAGATCAGTTTTACCTTCAGCTATATCCCTGCAAATATTTGTGGTTTCTTTATTAAAATCACTAACTAAATATGTATCAAATGTTAAATTTTCAGAATACTTATTATTAAAAAATACTTTATTTTGCTTAATTATTTTATCAGCAACTTGTGTTTGTGATTTGTTATATGAATTAGCTTCTTCTGTTGTTATAATTCTATATTTAAAATCTTTTCCAAAAACATCAGATATTCCTTGAACTAATGTTTCTTTGAATAAGTTGTTATAAATCATTGCGTTTTCTTCACTATATCACATAAAAGATAATATAACTTCATTTTGAGTGTAATCAACAACTTGAACATCTTTAAAAAAGTTTTGATAAATCATATTATCAGTTATAACAGTCATGAAATATTTTTTAAGTTCACTTGATTTTAATTGATTGTTAACTATTTTGTTTGTATCATTATTCATAATATAATTTTAACCCATATTTTCTAGTTATATTTAAACAAATCATTAACTTGTTATTTATTCACAATAAATACATATTTATTAACAATTTATTAACAACTTTCAACCCTATATTCTAGTACTTTTTATATGTTTATTCACAAGTAACAAAAAAATTTAATAACCTTGTGGATAACTATGTAATTTGCTTGTGGATAAAGTTGTGAATAACTCAATTAAAATTTTATTTAGAAGATAATTAAATTTTTAATTTATAATAATAAATATTATGGAAAATTTAGTACTAAAAGAGGGTGAAGAACTCATTGTTGGTAGAGCGATAAAAACACTGAAAGGTAACAATGAACAAGGGTGAGCTTTGTTAATGGTTGAAACAGATAAAAAAGAAAAAAAGATTATTTATGCTGTAAAAAACATACCTAATTTATTCGCAGATTATAACTTCATTGTCACTAAATCAACAAGACAATCATCTCAAAAAACATATATTTTAGTTAACTATTACTCAAAACCAAAAGAGATCGATAGAGAAATGGAATTATTCCGATATCTAAAGGAAGTTCCCAAGGTCGGTTTTGCTGCGATAGATAAAATTAACAAAACCTTTACATTCAAGGGGTTCTTTCATGATGTTCATGTTGGAAAACTAATGGATAATGATTACGCGGTTTTTTTAAATCACACACAAAAAGAAAATATTTATAAGACCTATAAAGAAAATGAAGAAAAAATTTTAGCGTTAATTGGTGAAGATGATTTAATTGATGAAGACTTATTCTTTTTTGAATTGAATAAAATCCAGAACATTTATAATGAAATTACTAAATTATATCCATCATTAAAAGATTATACTAGTCACTTTAAATCAAATAACCCATATAAATTGTTTTTACTTAATAAATTACCATTAAAAGATGTTGATACTTTTGCGTTAGCACTCGGTTGAAGCAAAGAATCATTTGAAAGACTTGAAGCATTTTTATATGTAACATTTATTAAGTTAGAAGAAAACAACTCAACTTATATTTACGTAACAGAATTATTAATGGCTCTTGAACGTGAATTAAGTTATGAAGTTAAAACAAATATATTAAAAGACTTCTTAAACTATATGGTTAAAAAAGAAGAATTAATCAATGAAAATAATTATATTTGTAGAAAAGAAATGTTTTTAAAAGAGAATGACATCGCTTTAACTTTAAAAGATATCAATTCAAAAGATCCGATCATTTTAAACTCGATACCAAGTAGTGAATTAAAGTATCTTTCAGACAAACAAAGGAATGCATATCATTTATTTTTAAGAAATAATATAACAATTGTAACCGGCGGTCCAGGAACAGGTAAAAGTAATTTAATAAAACACATGCATGACACATTTAAAGAAAATGGATATAAGTACGGAGATGATTTTATTGTTTTAACACCAACAGGTAGAGCTGCATCCAACTTAACAGTTAAAAATAAATTTTTCGCTAGAACAATACATAGTTTTCTAAATATACCGACAGAATATGAAGTTGTATTAAAAGATCCTGAAGAATTTGAAAAGTTAAAATTTTTAATAATTGATGAATTTAGTATGGTCAATATTAATATTTTTTATTTATTACTTAAAAATTGTAGCAATCTTCAGAAAATTATTTTTGTAGGTGATGTTGACCAATTACCAGCTATAGGCCCAGGTGACTTATTACATAACCTCATTAAGTCAAACGTGTTTGCAGTTGAGTATTTAACAGAAAACTTTAGATCAGAGAGTTCGGAAATTATAGAATACATTCATTTAATTAATGACTTAGGTAACTTTGAAAATGAAGAACATAATAAAAAAGTTTTTGAATATTTAAAAAACAAAAATATTAAAGATTTATCATTTGAGCTTAATGAATTCAAAGACAAAATATACCCAAAATTTGCTGATACATATGCAAACTCTTTGAAACAAAAAAATATTGAAATGTTAATTTATAACAATTTCCAGGAAGATATTGCTAATTTATTTTTAGAAAAAGTAAAGATTTATGGAATTGAAAACGCAATAATACTTTGTCCAATATATAGAGGAAACTACGGAATTGATAAAATTAACAAAACAATCCAAAACGCGTATAATCCAAATGGTCAAGAAGTATTCAAATATAAAATAAATGAACAAGAATATTCATTTAGAGTGAATGACAAAGTAATTCAATTGGTAAATAGACACGAACAAGGGATTGCTAACGGTGATATAGGGTATATCGAAAAAATAAAAACCGTAATTGAAGATAACAAAGAAAAAGAAGTTATTGATGTTAGATTTGAAAGCTTAGGTAGTTCAAAAATAATTTCATACAAAAAAGATGAATTTAAAACAGAAATTAAACTTGCTTATGCAGTCACTGTCCATAAATTCCAAGGTAGTGAAATAGAATGTGCTATTTTTGTTGTTCATCCAGATCATTCAAGGATGTTGAGTAGAAAACTTGTTTATACTGCAGCTTCAAGAGCAATTAAAAAATTAGTAATTTTTTCAAAATTTGAAGAAATATACTCAAAAATTTTCCTAAAAGAGTTCTTAAGCACAAAAAAAATTATTACTAATTTAGAGTTCATGTTAAAGGAGTAAATATGAAATTAATCGTAGGTTTAGGTAACCCAGGAAATGAATACAAATACACAAGACATAACGCTGGGTTTCTAGTTATTGATAGAATTTGTCAAAAATTAAATGTTACTTTAAATAAAAGTAAGTTTAATGGAGAATATGTTAAAGTTGATGATTTAATAATTGCTAAACCATTAACATATATGAATTTATCAGGAACATTTATCCAACAAATTGCAGATTTTTTTAAGATTGATAGTAGTGATATTTTTGTGATTCATGATGAAAAAGATATTGAATTAGGTAGAGCATCAATCAAAGTTGGTGGATCCGCAGGTAGTCATAATGGAATTAAAAGCATTATAACTTCACTTAACAAACAAGATTTTAAAAGATTAAAGGTAGGGATTAAAGTTCCTTTTCCTGGTGAACTTAAAGACTTTGTTTTAGGTAAATTCTCAGAGGATGAAATCAAGGTTCTTGAAAAAGTTGTCGATAAATCTGCTGAAGCAGCTATTACTTTTGGTTTCAATGATATTAATACAATTATGAATAAATTCAACTCTAAGAAAGTTATTAATGAATAAAAAATATTTAATTGCTGTTAGTGGTGGCCCTGACAGTATGTACTTACTTAATAAGTATAAAGATAAGGATGTTGTAGTTGCAACAGTTAATTACAATCAGCGGCACGATAGCGGTGTAGACTTTAACATAGTTAAAGATTTTTGTAAGCTATATAATATAAAATTTGAAGGTCTTAATTTAAATAAACCTGATTACACTGGTGGTAATTTTCAAAATTGAGCGCGCGAAAAAAGATATAAATTTTTCAAAGAAATTTATAAGAAACACAACTGTAATGAACTTTTAATAGGTCATAATATTGATGATTTTCTTGAAACAGCTATTTATCAAAGTATAACTAAAAGAATTAATAAATATTATGGTATCAAGAGAACAAATAATTTATATGAAATGAATATAAATCGTCCATTAATTAATAAGTATTTTAAAAAAACAATTGTTAAAAAATGCATTAATTTAGGCATTCCTTTTCATGTTGATTACACAAATGATACTGATAAGTATTTTAGAAATAAAATAAGATTAGAAAATAATAAATTACTCAAATTTACAAAACTAATGTATTTTATTAAATTTAAACTAATTAACTTATTTAATAAAGTTAAATGGTCGTTTGTAAATAGAAATTACAAAAAATGAGAAAGAAGTGAGTTTTCTCAAGATTCATTTGAATTTTTAAAATTTAAAGATCAACTGATTTTTGATTTTATTAATAACAATTATTTTGGAATCAAATTGTCAAAAAATAAGATTTCTAACATATCTAAATTTATTGTTTCTAAAAACAGAACACAAAGATTTAAATTAGAAGATAATGTATTCTTAGACAAGAAAAAAGGAAAGCTTATAAGACAAAAATAATGATATTTTTAATATAATTAAATATATTGAAAGGAAAATATGAAAAATAAAAAACTAGTTGCATGACTTAGTATTTTAGTTTTAATAGTGATCGGTATCGTTTTATACTTTACATTATTTAAAAAGACCGGCCCTCAAGAACTAAGTATTAATGAATTAGTAAGCAGAATTCAATTATCTGCTAACGATGATTCAGATAAAATTTATTTTGAATCAATCGTTTTCAATCCATTTAAAAACGAAATAACAACATTATATGTAAAAGATACTACAAGAGTAAGTTATATAACATATGGTAAGTTAGTAGAGGTTAAAGAATACTTATCCGAACCGAATAAAGCGATTTTAGACGCTTTAAAAAGTGGTTCAAACTCAGGTTATTTAACATCAGTTAGTGCTCCTGAGCAAAGTATATTTGTATCAATCTTAATCTCATTAATACCTACAATTTTAATTGTTATCGTTTTATGATTATTATATAGATCACAATCAAAAATGATGAATGGACAAGGTGGTGGAGTTTTTGGAGACAAAAGTCCAGCGCAAATTATTAATTCCGACAAAAAATTCTCAGACGTTGCTGGTAATAAAGAACCAATTGAGGAAATTAGTGAAATTGTTGATTACTTAAAAAATCCTAAACGTTATGAAGAAGCTGGTGCTAGAATGCCTAGAGGTATTCTTTTAGGAGGTCCTCCAGGGACAGGTAAAACTTTATTAGCAAAAGCAACTGCGGGTGAAGCAAACGTTCCATTTTACTTTGTTTCAGCTTCAAACTTTGTTGAATTATTTGTTGGTATGGGAGCTAAAAGAGTTAGACAAGTAATTTCAGAAGCTAGAAAAAATGCTCCTGCTATTGTGTTTATTGATGAGTTAGACGCCATTGGTAGAACTAGAGGAAGCGGTATTGGTGGTGGTCATGATGAAAGAGAACAAACACTTAACCAATTGCTTGTTGAAATGGATGGTATTAAAGAAAACTCAGGTCTTTTATTCATTGCAGCTACAAACAGAACAGATGTTCTTGACCCAGCTTTAACAAGACCTGGTCGTTTTGACCGTGTTATTACTGTTGGTTTACCAGATATTAAGGAAAGAGAAGAAATTCTTAAACTTCATGCAAAAGGTAAAAGATTCGCTCAAGATGTAGTATTTTCAAATATTGCAAAAAGAACTCCAGGATTTTCTGGTGCTCAATTAGAAAACGTTATTAATGAAGCAGTTTTATTATCTGTTAGAGAAAGAAAACAAGTTATAACATTAGATATTATTGATGAAGCAATTGACCGTGTTATGTCTGGTCCTGCTAAAAAATCAAGAACTATTACTAGAGACGAATTAACTTCAGTAGCATATCACGAAGCTGGTCATGCTGTAGTAGGTATTAAAGTTCCCGGTGGAAATAAAGTTCAGAAAATTACAATTATTCCTCGTGGTCAAGCAGGTGGATATAATTTAATGATGCCTGAAAAAGAAAAATACAACTATTCAAAAAGTGAATTGCTTGCAACAATCGCAAGTTTCATGGGGGGGAGAGCTGCTGAAGAAATTATTTATGGAGCAGAAAACATTTCAACAGGTGCTTCAGATGATATTAATAAAGCAACTACTATCGCTAGAAGAATGGTTACAGAATTTGGTATGAGTGACCTTGGACCAATTAAATATCAAGATGAATCAGGTTCTCCATTTTTAGGAAAAACATTAGCTACAAGTTCATCAATTTCAAACCAAATTAGTCATGAAATCGATCTTGAAGTTAGAAAAATAATCATGGAAGCAAAAAACCTTGCTTACAATATTATTCAAGAAAATAGAGAATTATTTGAATTAATTAAAACTTTATTATTAGAAAAAGAAACAATTATTTCAGAAGAAATTGATTACATAGCTAAAAACTTAGCACTTCCTCCAAAACAAGAAGAAGTCAAAGAAGATGCTAAAGAAATTGATTTAGATTCACTTATTACAATGACAGAATCTAAAGAAGAAATTAAAGAATAGTCGTATAAAATGCACCTCAAAACAGGGTGCATTTTTAACTATTAAATATTTTTAAAAATACTTTATAATTAATTTTAATTATAATAGGTCTTAAATAAGGAGAAAAAATGTGAAACTTATTTAAAGAAGTCTGACGTTCTTTATTTAAAAATAAAGCTACTGTTGCTGGACTAACTATTTTAGTTTTTTTAACTGCAGGAATTTTCACAGTTATGCATGATACAGCAAAAGCTATGAAGAATCAATACAAAAGATATAAAGATTCTTCGGTTGCTCACGATTTAACTGTTGACTTAAATTTACCTATCAGTGGTTCAGTATACAATAATGGATTTTTTATTAATGGTCTTAGTAAAAAAGATGGTTCAATAGATTACAACAAACCAATTAAATACTATCCATCAAATAACAAAAAAGTTACAAGTATTATTGATTTCGAAACGATTAAAGATCGTTATTTTTCACTATCTAATTTTATTAACGATAATTCATACATTAATAAATATATTTCTCGTTCAGACTTTTTAAGTTTATATAACACATATATTCCAGAAACTCCTGAATCAGGAATCCTTAAGTTAAATTTTGATAATGATGAAAAATTCTTTACACTAAAACAAAAAAGAACTCTTCCTGTTTTTGTGAAAAATGGACAAGAATATACAGAAGATAAATCAGAAACACAGTTAGATAAAAGTGGAAGATTTAGATTCGATAAGCAATATACATTAAATGAAATAAGTTACATCACAAGTACAAATGAAGAAAATATTAACTTATCTCAATTAGCAACATTATTCATTAATTCAAAAACAAAAGAAATGACTTTTGACTCAATTAAAGGTAATGAATGAAGTGAAACAGTAAGTGTTATTAAAATTACTAATTTAGAATTAGCTAAACTTCTTGGATTTAAATCATTAGAAAACAATGAATTTGTTTATGAAGTTGATAAATCAATAACACCAAGAATGATAGAAATTGCACAAGATGATAAAGTTTCAAACTTTGTTAACAAAGAACTTAAATCAGATTACTCATACGCCGATTTTTTTGATTCAAAAACAATAAAATTAAAAATAACAAATAAATTTACATTTGAAGCAGACACAAATTATAAAATTCCACTTAACTGAGCATTCAAGAAAACTCAAACAACAAGTTTTGAAAGAAAGAGATATACAACAACATATATCGATGGTTATAAAGATAAATGATCAGGTTCTTATAAAACATTTATGGAAAACATGATAAGTGACCATGGTGCAATTCCTAAAGATTTTGCAGATATTTCATTTTGAGAAAAAAATGTTTCAACAGAAATTGCTCGTTATGTAAATAAAAACAACAAAGTTACTTTAAGTGATGTTATTAAAACTACAAATGATAAAAACATCGTTACTTTAGACGAAATAAATACAATCCTACTTACATTCGCACCACAAAGCGACCAACCTTCTGGTATTAAATATTCAGATTTTGACTTTAATAGTTCTAAAACAATTGCTCAAATTGAGGGACACAATAAAGTTGATTCAGAAACATATTTAAACCTATCAAATAAATCAATAGCAAATGATCTTTTAATCAAAATTAGAAATGGTGCTTTAAACATAACAAAACAAGAAATCTACAAATTTGCTTACGAAAGAGTTTCGAAAGAAAACATTGGAATTAGACAAACAATAACAATTGACTCATTTGATGAAAAAGACGGTGGAAAGAAAGTTTACCACTTTGTTAATACTGGTGATGAAAAGCAAATGATCTCAGGTATTCAAAATAACATAAACAAATTAATCAACAGTGATAAATTTGAAAGTTTAAACAAATCATCTCAAAACATTGCTGAATACTTTAAAACAAAAGAAATAGATCCATATATCTCAAGTGTTATTTTAAAACAAACATTTGAAAATATCTTGCCTTATGAAACTTACATTCAACCTGATTTTGATTATGAACAAATTGTTTTCACAAATGAAGAAAACAGTGATGTTACAGTACAAAATAGAGCAAAAGTATATAAACTTGCACACTTTTTAAACGATCCAAACCGAAATGCTGATGAATACAACAAATTTGCAAACATAGGTATTGCAAGATTCTCAAATGGAAATTATGTAATTTTACTCCCAGAATACAGTAATGGTAAAATTACACTTTGAAGAAATGCTAAAATCAAAGATTTACCAAACGGAATTATTTCTAATGAAATCTTACACAAATGATTAGTTTCAAATCAATTAACATTAAAAGTTAACTTACCTAGTGAAAGCTTTGTTGAAAAGTCTCCGGATTTTGCTAACTCAGTTTTCTTACCATTTGGTTTTAGAGGACCAGATGTGGAAGTAGTTAACCAAGCATTAAATGAAAACACATTAAGATTAGCTATTGAAAGACTTCAAAAGAACATCTTAAACACAAGTTTCTATCGTGAAGGATTTATTAAAGAAGATACAATCTTTGTTTTCGTTAAAGCCTTAAATGAAACATTTGAAAAAAATGAATTTGCTAAAATTTTCTCAAGCGGTGAAATTAACTTTAATGTTTTACCTAAAATTATCCTTGATGGAATTTATGAAATAACACATGACTTATCAGGAGATTATTTAAGAAAATTCTTAATTGACTTTATCAATAAATTAATTGAACTTGTAAATACAAAATCATCTGAAGAAGAAAAGAAAGAATATATTGCTCAAAATATTGATAATTTATTTAGTTTTATTCAAATTTTATCAGGTAATAAAATTATTAACTTCTCAGCAATTAGTCAAATTTTAAAAGTTTCTAAAGATGCTAACACATTTTTAGAAATCGTTAAAGAATTATTCAATTCAATTAACTTTAGAAAAATTACTGATTATACAGACAATTTCTTTAAAGAGCACCACAACAAAACAACAACAATTAATAATATTGATTACATTAGAAAACTTAGTGTATTTGACATTATGTTAGCTGTACTTGAAGGTATTGATCAAGTTCCGCTTAAAAGTACATTAATTAAATTAGTTGATAACTTAGAAGTTAAGTTCTTAACAGACTTCAATAATAAAAACAACCCAATTTTCTTATTATTAGGATTTTTACCAGATTCTGTTAAATCAATATTATCATCACTAAACAGCTATAAAGAAGATGATGCAAATGCATTTAGAAATGTTATTGATGGAATTAAATTCTTTATTAATAACTTTGATTTTAATGTTTTAAGACATACCTTACATGAAAAAGTTAAAGAAGAAACATATACTACAAACGCAATCGAATTTAATAAGATTGTTGGAGCTAACGTTTCTGTTAGAAGAGATTTCTTATTAACTACAATTTCAATTGATGACATTATTTATGCAACACTAAAAAGTATTTTTAACACACCAGGGTCAAACAAACGTGTTAAAGAAGAATTAATTAAAATGCTCAATATTTCTTCAAAAGGAACAAATATTGAGATCTCAGATAATAAATTCTTAACAATACCAGCTGCAGACTCAGAAAAGGTTGGATTTTTCGAAATCTTAGGACTATTAAACTCAAATAATACAAATAATGCAACCTCTGCTTCATCATCAAGTGATTCAAAACCACAACCAGCTTGATCGATACCAGAAGGTACATTAGGTAGAATTGAACACTTTATTAATATTCTAAAAAACCAAAAAGAAGATATTAGTGTTTCTAAATTATCAAACAATGATAAACAAATTGCTTTAGCTTACTTTGAATGAGATGTTAATAATGAAAAAACAATTTCATTAGACACAATCAAAAACACAATTAACTCATGACAACCATTACTAAACTCATTAAAATACAACAAAGATAAGTTTAACTATAATGATATAAAAGACTCATTTGCAAACTTATTCCACACATTACATAACTTTAAAAATACATCAAACTCTAGTGTATTCAATATTCTTTCATCTAAATTACTTTCACAATTAATTAATATTGAATATACAGATTACACATACTTGAAAGACTTATTCCCAATCCTTAAATTATGATTTAAAGTCTTTGAAGAAAATGTTTCATATGAGAAAGCTACACAATTCGCTAATGCTCTTTTAGATTTAGCTAACAAAGCAAGAATTATTGAGTCATTTAACTCATTTGATTTATTCAAACCATCAGCTCAAAACATTGCGGGATTTGAAGAAACTGACTTTGGTATCTCAAGATCACTTGCTAACCCAAGAGAAATGAGAAACTTATTCTTTAAAAAAGAAAATGATACATATCTTGATAAAGATTTAAATGTCCTTTTAAATAAATATCCAGAATTCAAAACATTCTTAAATAAAAATGAATTTTTAATTACTCAAACATTTTCATACATAGCAGCTTCTGCAAAATATGCTTCTATTGATGAAAATCAAAAAACATATAAAGACACACACTTAAAATATAGGAATATTTATTCATTTTTTATTGATCAAACAATTAATAACTTTTTACAAAAGAGTTATGTTAAAAATAAATTCCAAATCATTAAAAAATTATTCTACAATGAATATAACAACGATTCATTTGAAGCAATCGGAATTTCAGATGTCTTAATTAACAATATTTTAAGAAAAATGTATCCACAAGTAGTTATTTGAACACTTGCAGACACAAATAATGTTGGTGGAGAATTAAAAAATAATGCTAACTTAGCTTACTTTATTCAAAACAAACTTATTAACTTTGAAAACTTACTTGTCGATGAAAAAACGGTAACAGAATTCTTAAAAAGTCTCACAAAAGAAGTTTACTTCTTCCCATCAGTTGAAAATGATGTTACTTTCCAAATCGCTATTGACAACGATATGTTTGTTAAGTTAAAAAGTGAAGTTCAAAAGAATCCTTCTAAATATCATTTCTTTGGTATTGATATTAACGAATTCTTCTTCTCTATATTAGACTCAATTACAGGATTAACAAAACTTAATAACATTTTAAGTTTCAACCAACCAGCATCATATATTGCAAAAGTTAACTATGCTTTCTTAAGACAAAACCATAAAGAAATTTATACTGGTGAACTTCCAAGCAACCCAATTCAAATGAAGGAATTAATCAACATTATTCCTGATAAATACACAATCAGTATTAATGGTTCAAAATACATTATTATTGGTGAAGATATGACTTTCGATTACTTTTATCCAATATTAGACGAAAACAACTTACAAGTTAACACTAAAGACCAAGCTATTGTTTATGTAAACAACAATGGATTTGACAGAATTAGACAAGCTTACAGGGGAACTGCTGTTAAAGAATATATGACCATTAAATATGATAATAAAGCAGAGGGATCTGTTGCAAACTTTAAAGATAAACTTGAACAATTTGTGCAAGCTAGAATTGATGACGTAGCTAAATTAAAACGTACATTCATGTACAATGAATTAGACCCAATTAACCCAGAAAGAAGTTTAAGAGTTAAAACAACTGAGCAAATTATTAAGTCAGTTACATATACTTCAAACATTCTTTTAGCAATTTTAATCACATTAGTTACAATCTCAATCATTTTCATTATTAAAAGATATATTGCAAACAAAAATACAGTTATTGGTATTTTAATTGCTCAAGGATATACACCATTACAAATTGCTTCATCACTTTCAGTGTTCGCAATTTTCACCTTATTAATTGGTGATTTATTAGGTTATATAGTTGGATTTATGTTACAAAGTACAGGAATTAGAATTCTAGAAAACTACTGAACTGTACCTGTTGAAACCTTATACTTTGAACCGCTCAGTTTAATTTTAAACATAGTCATCCCATTAATCGCAATGACTTTATTAATTATCTTTATTGCATTAAGATCATTAAGATATAAATCAATTGACTTAATGTCTGGTATTGTAGAAGTTAAAATTAATGAACTTCACAACAAATACCAAAAATTATTTAAAAACAGAAGTATTAAAACTAAATTTGGTACTTCATTAATCTTTAATAGTTTCTGAAAACTTACATCATTTGCTATTTCAGTTATTTTAGCAAGTATTACAACAATTGTTGGATTTGCAACATTTGGTGTATTTGAGAAATCAATTAATGAAACTTATATTAATAGAAAGTACAATTACAAATTCGACTTAGTTACACCAACAAAAGAAGGTGGATTATACAACCCATTCTTTGTTGAAGACTTAGACAGAGTGCTTTATGTACCTGTCGGAGATATTAGAGAGTTAAATCAATATCAATCAGATTACTTTGGAGCTGGTAAGTCAAAATCAATTAACTTAACAGATGAAAAAGGGAATGTTAAAAATGGTAATCCTACTCCATTTGATGGACACGTTATCACACAGTTCTCAGTTAATATTAAGATTAACTCAAGTGTTTCAGTCGATCCATTTGAAGTGGTTTATAACTCATTACCAGATACACAAAAATCAAGAATCCTTCAATTAAGAGATAAAGTAGGGTTTGCTTTAATGAAATCTCAAGAAGGTGTTCAATTCCAAGATAACGGAAAATCAAACATTATTGATTTAGATAAAACTTTAGCAAATAATGTAACTGAATTTTTCCAATATATTCCAAACCCAGAAAACATTATTAATGGTAAATTCTTCTTTGTTCAGTGAGACAAAGACCAAAAAGTTTTTAATCACAAAATTATTTCAACAGATGAATACCGTGATGAATATAGAAACTTCCTTGTTAAAGGTTACCAATATATTGAAAAACACACAAATGTAAAAGATTACTTTGTTTCATTTAATGGACTTATTTTTAATAATGATACAAATGAAACTTATACATACCTTGAATCAACTTACAAAAAAGAAGACATTAAACTTTATGGATATAACCATAATTCAAAACAAATTAAAGTTGTTGGAAAAGAAGAACAAAACTTACTTTATGAAATTGAAGACTTATTCAGAAAAGCAGGAAGCGATGTCACAAAACCAATTCCTTTAATTGTAAATAATGTTTCTAGAAAGAAATTCAATCTTAATAGAGGTGACTTAATTAAGTTAAAAATTAATAATAAAGTAGATAGATACTCATTATTATTTGATAAAAAGCTTAACAATGGATCATATGAAAATAAATTAGAAGAGCTTGAAAAAGAATATACATTCTATGTTCATGAATACAACCCAACATTCATTAACAATGAGTTTATTATTCCTAAATCAGCTGCTGATGAAATTATCGGATTTAATAAAGTATTTGAAGATAAATTAAATAGTCTTCAAGATAAACCAACAAACATAGATTCGAACAAGTACAAATTCAACGGTATTTTCTCAAGAGATGCCTTACCAATTCAATTAATCCTATCAACAGCACTTTATACACCTTCTGGATATTCAGGAAGTCTTGATTCATTTAACATCGAAAACACAAGCTTAAAAGATAAAAGAGACTTCTTTGATGGTATTTTTGGAACAAGAGAAACTTCAGTAAACATCATAACTGAAGGTATTATGCCTAGATTAGGATTTGATAATTATCAAATAGCTAAATTCTTAAATGAAAACTTCAATAAGGAAACTGATAATTATTTAGCAGTTTATAAAGAAGCGAGAGAAAACCCTGATATTTATATCAAGGAATTTGCAAGTATCTTTGATAATCAATTATTTATCCCAAGTGCTTATACACTTGAATCAAAAGATATAGAAGTTGGATTCACGTTATCGATAGCAAAAACAGTGCAAATTATAGTAACAATAGTTACAGCATTAAGCTTTATTATTTCAATTATTATCTTGATTATTATTTCAACAATCTTAATCAATGAAAACGAACGTAATATTGCTATTTGATCAATCTTAGGATATTCAAGCAAAGAAAAGATCAAGATGTTCTTTGGAATTTACATTCCATTCATTATAGTTTCACTTGCATTTGCATTCCCATTAGCTTATGGATTTATGAGTGTATTCAGTGGATTCTTAACAACTTCTGCATCAATCTCAATTCCGCTTACAATCTCAGTATTTAACGTATTATTTACAACACTAATAGTATTTGGTGTATTCTTAGTAACATCATTATTATCATGATTTAACATTAATAAAATTAAAGCAATAGATCTATTGAAAGGAAAATAACATGCAAGATTTCAAAAAAATATTTGATGAAACTTTAGAAAAAATTAAATCTAAGTTTACTAAAAAACAACCTGAAAAAGCAGATGAATCAGATGTTGTTTTAACTAAAAAATCTTCAGACACAAAAATAACAAAGAAAAATATCTTTGATGTTTTAGATGCTGAAGGTGGTGCAAATAAAATTGTAGTAGATAGATATATTGCTAGAAAACTTAATAATGCTGCCAAAAGAAAAAGGTATAAAGATGAATTCATTGATAAAAAGAATTCAGAAGATAGTGTTATTGAAGTAGAAAATGTAAGTAAATACTATTTATCAGGTAACTCAGTTACTCGTGTTCTTAAAAACGTTTCACTTAAAATTAATAAAGGTGAATTCGTTATGATTTTTGGTAAGTCCGGAGGAGGAAAAAGTACCCTTTTAAACTTAATTAGTGGGCTTGATAGACCTTCAAAAGGTAATGTTATTGTTTGTGATACAAACTTGCCTTACTTAAGTGATTTACAATTAACTTTATTTAGAAGAAAAAACGTAAGTTTTATCTTTCAAAACTATAACTTATTACAAAATCTTTCCGGGTATGACAACGTACAAACAGGGGCATATTTACAAAAAGATAAAGATAAAAAATTAGATATTAATCAATTGTTTACAGACTTTGGTATGGAAGATGTTAAAAACAAATACCCATCTCAAATGTCCGGGGGACAACAACAACGTATCTCAATTTTAAGGGCTTTAGCTAAAAATTCACCAATTATTTTTGCTGATGAACCTACAGCTGCTTTAGATGAGCAAACCACCCAATTAGTTCTTAGTTATCTTTATGATATTAATAAAAACTATGGAACAACAATTGTTATGGTTACCCACAACCCTCACATTGCTAATATCGCTACAAAAATTGTCAGCGTTAAAGATGGGAAGATTCAAAACGTAAGAATTAACAAAAATCCAAAACACCCTAATGAATTAGAGTGAAAAGATTAATAAGAAAAACCAGGGTGACCTGGTTTTTTAATTACTTGTTTAAATAGTTTTCTTCAAGATACCTTGCTAAACCTGAATCATTACATGAGTATTTAGTTACTTCATCAGCCATTTCCTTTAGTTCATTAACTGAGTTAGCCATAGCAATAAGTTTACCGACCTTACCTTTTGTTGAAGCATCGTTCATTGAATCACCAAAGTGTACAGCATCTTGTGGGTCAATTCCTAATCTTTGACAATATGCAACTTCGGCATCACCTTTTGAAACATTTGCTTTAGTAATTTCTAAAACATTGTTTGAACCACTTAATGATACTTCTAATTTACCTTCAAATTTCTTACTTCACTTATCGGCTAATACTCTGATTTTTGATTTTGATAATGATCAAATTAAAGCCTTGTATACATTGAAATCATTGTTATATTCGTAATATCTTTTAGCTGTTTTTTTACCAAACCCCATAAGGATTTTGTAAAAACCATTTTTAACATAAGCTCTTTCTTTTGCATTAGAGTTATATACAACAAAACATTTGTTTTTTGTAATCTCATCAAACAATTCTTGAGCGATTTCTTTATCTAAGTATTGTTTATCGATAACTTCACCATTGTAAACGGTTTGAGCACCATTTCAAGCAATATAGTTTTCACTACCTAATTTTTTAACAATACTCATTGTTCTATCATTAACACCTCTACCAGTAGAAACTACCACAGGGATTTTCTTTTGTAACCTTGTAATTACACTTTTAGTGTATTCTGTAGGTTCTTTTTGTCAGAATTTTTCACCAGGACCATCTAATGTAGTCCCATCTAAGTCTATAAAAATAATTTTTGGTTTTTTCATAGTTTTTATTATATTAAATTATTAGGAATTTTCTAGAAAGCTAGCAAATTAGTAAAAAAACAAGCTCATTAGCTCATTTTATTTAATAATTCAATTAAATATTCACCAATAGCACCGGTATTATGATGTCCAATAGTGATAACTGCAACTTCTTTAGCTTCAGGAGTTGCGTTACCCATTGCAACACCGATCCCTGCACCTTTAAGCATTTGAACATCGTTTCCACTGTCACCAAAAGCAACAGTATTTTTAATATCTATATCAAGTTCTTTAGCTAAAACTTTTAAGGCGTTAAATTTAGAAGAATTTTTACCATTAACATCTGTATAAACAGAGTTTGTTAAGTAAACTTCACAATCATGATTTCTTAATTCATGTGCAAGTTCATTTGAAACTTTTTTTTGCATCTAAAAAAGTATTTCTAAGTGCAATTTGAGTTATAACTGAATTTGGATCAAAAACTTGTTGTCTAATTTGTTCCTCAGTCACTGCGTTTGTAAAGTTTTTATCTGTAACTTTTGACTCTGTTAATCATGAAGGCACTTTTCCGTTTGGTAATAAAGTTTGATTTTGATCAATTGAATCAATTCTTAAAATTGATGAATACTTTTTAAATTTATCTAAAATAATTTCAAAAACATCTGGTGAAAGTGAACTAATCACTTCATATGTTTTTGTATGCATGTTGTAAATTAAAGCACCATTTGAACAAATTAAATAATCAATATTATCTACTGCATTTGTTTCAAATAAAGGAAGAATATGCATTAATCCACGACCGGTTGCGATAACATTAATATGACCTTTTTCTTTAATTAATTTTAAAGCTTTTAAGGTTTCCGGATGAGCAACTCCTTCATGTGTTAAAAGAGTCCCATCTAAATCATATGCAAAAATCTTTTTCATTATTTAATTACTTCTAATCCACCCATGTAAGGCACTAAAACTTTTGGAACTGTAATACTTCCGTCTTCATTTTGATAAATTTCTAATAAAGCAGCAATAACTCTATCTACAGCAAGACCTGAACCATTCATTGTATGAGCATATTCCGTTTCATTATTTTCATTTCTAAATCTAATCATAGCTCTTCTAGCTTGGAAATCACCCATGTAACTTACACTAGAGACTTCTCTAAAACGTTCTTCAGAAGGTAATCATAATTCAAGGTCAATTGTAGTTCTTGCTGAAAATCCCATATCACCTGTACATAATTGTAATGACCTGTAAGGAATTTCAAGCTTTTCTAAAACATCTTTAGCATCTTGAATCATTAATTCAAATTCTTTAAAAGCTGTTGATGAGTTTACGACTTTAACAAGTTCAATTTTCTTAAATTGGTGTTGACGTAAAATACCTCTTGTATCCTTACCTGAACTACCAGCTTCAGATCTAAAGCATTCTGTGTACGCTGTAGCTTTAAAAGGTTCATTTAGATCAACAATTTCATTATTATATATATTAGTTAATGTAACTTCAGCGGTAGGAATTAAGTATTGTTCAGAATTATCAATTTTATATAGATCTTCTTTGAATTTAGGTAATTGACCTGTTCCATAAAGGATGTTTTGATTAACAATTACAGGTGTGTTGAATTCTGAATAACCCTTGCTTGTATGTAAATCAAGCATAAAGTTAATTAAAGCTCTAACAAGTTTTGACCCTGCATTTTTATAGATGACATATCTAGAACCAGAAAGTTTTACTGCTCTCTCAATATCAATAATATCTAATTTTTTTGCAATTTCATAGTGAGGTAAAACATCTTTAACAAGACCTCTACCAATTTTATCTTTAGTTTCTAAAACAACATTATCGTTTTCATCTTTACCAACAGGAACAGTTTCTAAAGGTAAGTTAGGAATGGATAATAAATATTCATTAATAACATTATTTAAGTCTTCAGCAGATTTATTAAGCTCTTGTTCTTCTTTTTTGATTACTTCAATTTGTGCTTTAATTTCTTGAATTTTAGCTTGATCATTTTTAAATTGGCCAAATAATTTTGAAAGTTTTGTAAGCTCGCTTTTTTTATTTTGAGCTTCGAACATTAATCTACCTCTATCTTGCGCTTTTTCAACTAATTCATCGAAAATTTTAGTGTCAAAACCTCTCGAATTTAATGATTTTTTAACACTATCAGAGTTTTTTAAAATGTATTTAATATCTAGCATATTCTTCCTCTTTTCTATTCAAAATTATACTATAAAAATAACACAATTTATGGCAATAAAAAGGCTTGAAAAGACCCAAAAATTGAACTCTTTTTTATAATTTTGAAAAAGTAATTATATTGTATAATATAAACACGCTTATATACTAAGTAAAATAAATCACATAGGAGGAAAAATGAGCAAAAGAACATACCAACCTAACAAACGTAAACACGCTAAAGTTCACGGTTTTAGAGCTAGAATGAAAACTGCTAACGGTAGAAAAGTGTTAGCTGCTAGAAGAGCAAAAGGTAGAAAAAGACTTACAGTTTCTGATAAATAATTTTAGTTATGCAAAAACAATTTCGGCTTAGAAAAAATTGGGATTTTCAATCTATCATTGATAAAAAACAATCTATTGCAAACAAGTTTTTAGTTGTCTATTTTGTCAAATCGGATAGTTTTAAAGCAGGTATTACAATACCTAAAAAGTTTGAAAATGCTGTAGGTCGTAATTATAACAAGAGACAATTAAAAGCAATTATTCGTGAGTTGAATATCAATGAGTTCAATTACAATTTTGTCTTAATTGCTCGCAAAGAGTTTTGTAATTCTGAGTATTCTGTAAAGAAACAAGGAATTAAAGAGCTATTTGAGAAATTTAGGAATTATGCAAAGAAAACAAACTTTTAATTATTTTTCAAATAATAAAAATAACCCTGAAGAAAAAAGAAAGACTGCATTAAAGAAGTCTTGAAAAATAACCAAGATTTTTCTTTATTTAATTGCATTTACAGTCACATTGACAGGGTGTATTCAGTCATTCGTTTTAAAAACATCTGCTAACGTAGGTAACAGTATTGAGTTTTATAGAAACGAAGCTGATATTGCTCCAAAAGTAAGCACATTCAAATTAGAAAATATTTCAAACACAATCAACAAATATGATAATAAAGGACAAGCATTATCAGATAGTAAGATTGAACTTTCAATCGATGTACTTAAACAAGATGCCGATGCTAACGTTCTTGTTGATAGTCGTGAAATAATTAAAAAACTTAGCACACAAACCAAAGAAAATAAAGGTGAATATGGTAAATCAGGTCAATTCATGACAGCAATTAGTGTTGTTGGTGTTGAAGACTCGAAATTATCAAATTTAGGTTACCAAGCTAATGTTGCTGGTAAAAAATACAATATTGTAGAGAAAAATGGGCGCTTCTTATTTAGAAGTGAAGATGCTAAAAGTTACAAATATACAAATGAATTAACAGGTCCTGAAAATGAGATTGTTATTCTAACTTATTTACCTGACTCATCAAAAGACTTTATTCAACTTAAAAAAGATAAAGAAGAAACAAAAGATGCTAACGGTAAAGTAACAACAAAAACTTTAAACAATGTAGATGCAGATTCTAAATATACTGCAACATTCATTTCTGGTTTACAAAAAGTTGACTTTGTAACAGAAGAGAAATTAAATACTATCTCTGATGATGGTGTTGATTCAAAAAGCTTAGCTAATAGAGCTTATGCTAGAGATATCTTGCAAACATTCTACAATTACACATTTGGTAAGGATAGTAAATTCCTTAACGAATTAAATAAAACAACTCAAGAAGAATATGGAAAAAATGATTTCCAATCAGTTGGGCAATATTTACAATTTTTAGTAAATAAAATTGAGAATAAAGAGAATAAATTAAAAGATAATCAAGATTTATTCAAGTTATCACAAAAAGAATATGGATTAATTGGTATTTATCAAAACTTAATGATTACATGATTAACAGAATTAGGGATTGCTCCAAAAAGAAGCAATTCTAAAGGTGCTGTTGAAATTTCAAATGAATTAATGTTTGCTTCAAATAAATATGATGTAAACGCTAACACTATTGAAGAATTCATTGTTAAATATAACGATAACACTAATAATGCTAAATTCTACTCAAATATTGTATTTGCTGGGGATTATCAAATTCAACCTATCCTAACATGAGGGCAAGCTTGAACATATGGTCCATTCTATGGTGCATTAGTTTACCCGTTATCAGTTATGGTACAATCACTTAGACAGGCAATGCCTGAGTGAAATGGTTGAGCGACAATTATCGCTATTTTAGTTGCAGTTATCTTTACTCGTTTACTTGTACTTGCATTCTCATTCAAAGCTACAATGATGCAATCAATACAAGAAGGACTTAAAAGTAAAAAAGCTGCTATCGAAGCTAAATATGCGGGATTTGAAAATAATAAAGCTATGAAGATGAAGAAAAATCAAGAAATTCAAGCTCTTTATAGTAAATACAATATAAACCCTCTTGATCAATTTGCTAACCTTCTATTATCAATGCCTATATTCTTCGCTATGTGAAGAGTTATTCAAGGTATTCCTGAAATTAAACAAACATTTTGATTAGGAATTAACTTCTCATCAGTTTCTTGACAAAAGATTACAAGTGGACACTTTATCTATCTTTGAATTTTAATTACAACAATCGTAGTTCAATTAGTTTCACAATTGTTACCTCAACTTCTTAACCGTAAGAAAAACAATATGACAATGACAATTAGTGAAAAACAAGCACTTAAAAAATCAGAGAGAACTCAAAAGATTATGATGATAATCTTCACTGGTATTACTATCTTATTTAGTGCTGGGGTTCAAGTTTACTGATTATTTGGTGGATTATGACAAATTGGACAAGTTCTCGCAATTCATAGAATTAAGAAAACAAAATGATTCAAATTCAAGTATTCTAAGAAAATGATGAAAAAATAATGTAACACAACACCCATAAGGGTGTTTTTTGCGTCTTTTTTATATATGGATAAATTAAAAAAAGTTACATATTTAAATAAATGCAACTCCATTAAAAAAATTTTAAAAAATATTTTTGTTTTTTCAAAAGTGTACTATAATATTCTTAGTCGTCATAGCAAGAGGGATCACCTGATACCATTCCGAACTCAGTAGTTAAGCCTCTTTACGCCGAAGATAGCCGAAAGGTGAAAATAGGAAGCGGCTGTTTTTTTATACTTTTTTTGACTTTATTCAAAATCAATATAAGGAAACTTTTTATCATTTACTTCAATAACAGAATAATAATTAGGATTTAAATTAGTTACTTTTTTAATCCTTAGACTAAGTGATTTATGATCAAAATATAATAAAATTAACAAGTCTGGATCAGTAGAATAAAGCTTATTCATAGTAGCAAAAATTGTTCTTTCACTATTAGAACTTAAGTTTCTTCTTTTTCATTTATTAAACTTTCTTCATGTTGACTTAATAAGTACATTTAAATAGATTTTGTCTTCATTAAATTTAATAAAAGGAAGCTGGTTTTCAGCTGCAAATGATCTTTCTTGAACAACAACATTTTTTTCTAAATAAACTAATTTTATTAGTGCTTCAAGGTTAATTACAACTTCAAAAGGAGAACTTGCAGTTCCTCTTTTTTTAATATTTTCTAATGTATTTGAATATAAACTATACACAAAATTATGGCTATGTGCTAATGCGTCAAAATGAACTAAAGCATCTACTGATTTATTTTTTTGCATACTACTATTTTAAATTATTAATGGACTAATAGAAAACATTTTTTGGTATAATTTATATAAAATTTATATTTTATATAAGTATTTTGAAGATTAAGGAGTCATTATGGCGAAAAGACAAAGATCATTCTTAGAACGTTTATCAGAAATAAATGATAACTATGATGAGAAGAATAAGAAAGTTGCAACAAAAACAAAAAGAAACTGAATTAACTATGGTATTTTAGGTGCCTTAGCTTTTTGTGTTATCTTAGGTATTACAATCCCTCTTGTTATCAATACAACAAAAGTTAATTACATTGATGCCAAATCAGGTGATTCTGATGCTTTCACTTTTGATAATTCAAAGAAAATTACAGTTGAAGAATTTGTTAAACAACTTGAAAACAATAAAACAGAATACAGTGAAAAATTTAATGATGCATACAAAAAAGCAGTTTTCTACATGTATGAAAAAGAACACCTTGCTTCTAAACAATATCAAGAAATCTTTAACAACTCATTAAACGCAAATGAAAACTCAAACCTTGGGCTTGAATTAAAATCTATTGATGAAATTAAAGAAAATCAAAAAAATAAACTTGAAGACTTAAAAAACAACTTCAAAAAAACATATGGTTACTCAACTTGAGAAAACATCTACAAAGAAAGATTGTTATCTGAAGAATATGGAAAGAGCACAACAGATGAACAAGCTATTGAGTATCTTACATTTAAAGAAATTGAATCAAGTGCACTAAGAAGTTTTGAAGTTGAAGTTAAAACTCTTGATCTAAGCTTTATCAATAAAACAGCTAAAAAAGATATCTATCAAATTGATTCAAACGGTAATATTGTTAAAGGTGAAAACGGGGAAGCTAAAGTTTTATTCAAACAAGGCGAAAAAGTATTCCCATACTTTGTTGAAAATGAAAATTACTTTGTACAAGAAAGTAATCCAAGTAAAGCTACTGTGTTTGTTACAAAATCATTTATCCCTGAATTAATCCCTGCTAAAAACTTAGTGACAAGTTACTTTATGAATAATGATATTAACTTAAGTTCATCAGTTTTATTACCAGGTGTTCAAAATAGTGATTTAAGATTTGCCTTTAATCTAAAAGAAAATAATGCAAAAGAAAAATTCTTAAACAACTTAAAATACTCAGTTTATAAAGATGAAAGTGGTGCATTAGTTGTAAGTAAAAACTCAGATATCTTAAAATCATTCAAAAAACCAGAATCATATGGTGTGTTCGATAAGTCAAAAGAATTAGATAAATTTAACGATGAAAGAAAAGTTTACGAAACTTACTTAGATGCATTAACTTTAACAAAGGGTGATACATTAGGATTCTTAGGTGTTTCAAATATTAAAGATTTAGTTAATAGTAATGTTGATTTAGCTTTTGCCTCAATTGCTAACGAAGTTTTAAAAGACGGATCATCTGATTTTAAAGAAATTGATTTAGATAAACTATTCCAAATGCCTTCTGGCATTAATCCTGAAGCAGAAGGAAAAATTACACAATTAATTAATGATGCCAAAGCTGCTAAAGATGATGCAAGCATTACAAATGAAAATGAAAAATCAAACAAAATTTCAAGCAAATTGCAAGAAGCAAATGAATTAATTCAAAAGTACTTTGATGAATTAACAGAAGAACAGTTTAATAAAGTAATTATTGAAAATTACAATTCACAATTCAACATTGATATTAACAACAAAACATTTACATCACTTGTTTACAAAATTAAAGATAAAGATGACTCACTTTTAGTTTTAACTCCAAAAGGTATTTCTATCTTCAATAATCAAAGAATTACAACAATTGATAAATTCAATGAATTATTAAAATCAGATTTAGAAAACATTGCTAAAGGCACAAAATCATACTTCAACTTACAAAGCAAAATTAATAGCTTTAAATCTAAAGAAAATACAATTATCACACAATTGGAAAATGAATCATTTAAAACATGACTTTTAACACAAAAAGACAGTAAAGGTATTCAATACACAGACCAAAGCATCCAAGATCTATTAGCTGAAGTAAAATCAGTTAAAGTTGGAAATAATTTATTAACAAACATTTCATTATTCGAAAAAACAGATAAATTTATTAATGATAAATTAAATTCATTAAATAACTTAAACTTCACAAACGTTGATGGAAAAGTTAAAGTAAATTACTTAAATGTAGAAGCTAATTCAGTTTCTCAAAGTGATAAAACTGCATTTGATTTAACAACAGATGCAATCCAAAGTGTTATGAAAAAAGGAGGTAAATAATGAAACTATTTAAAAAATTAGTTACTTTTGCACCTCTTGTAGCATTGCCTATTACAGTTGTTGCTTGTGGTAGAGATGTTAATACTGACGCCAAAAACAAACAAGATGTTTTATTCGCTGGTAAAAATGTTAAAGACGTTGTTGAATCATTATGACTAGAAGCAACTCTTAATAAAGTTTATTCAGTTAGTGGTGACGCATTAGATAATGCAGCTTTTAAACATGATGCTTACCAAGTTTACAAGACATTTGTAAAAATAAACTTACAAAAAGACTCTAAATATTTAACTAAAGAAATTGCAAAATTATTATCAAATGGTATCTTGAAAGATGCAGAATATCAAAAACTTAAAAACTTAACAGAAACATTTAATCCAGAAATCACTTTAGAGCAATTTGAAGTTTTATACAAAATCAAGGAATCAAATGTTAAACTAGAAGTTCAAAAACAATTACTTGTTAATAAATACTTAACAACATCAAAATCTGAAGATTTACAAAAAATTAATTCAAGTACTTACTCAAGTAGAAAAAATGATTATGATTTAAATAACTTTATGTTAATTGATTACTTAATTAACAAAAAGACTTTACAAGTTTGAAGTTATGAATCATCAAGCGACAGTGATATCTTCACTTCATCAGTAAAAACAATTAATAACATTGATGATTACAATCAAATTAGTCAAAGAAAATTTGATGCTTCTAAAGTTGCTACATCAGATGTTTTATTATCAGATAGAGAATTCGAAACAACTTTAGGTGGTTACCAAGGATTAGAAACTTCATCATATGAATTTGATTACTCTATAACCGCTCTTAAGGAACTAAATGCAGAATCAGTTGTTAATGGTTTTTATGACTATAAAAACAAAAAATTAGTTAAAGTTAATGCTGATAAAACATTAGCTTCATCTATTTCAGCTGCACCTGAAGGAAGTAAAATTAAGATTTCTTACTTAAATAGATTAGTTCCTTTAGGAAAAGACTTTTTAATTGATAATCCAAACGAAGCAGAAAAAGCTAAAACACCTAAAATTAATGTTAAAAAACTTACATTAGAAGGAACCTCTTTTGCAAATGATCTTGTTAAATTAACAACTTCATTATATTCAAATGACTCATCATTATTATCATCTGCAATTGATGCTTTTGTCGCTTTAGGAAATAAAATCAAACTTAATATTGAAGATGAAAATCTTAAAAAAGCTGTAGAAGGACTTAAATATGTCGGATAGTGTTTTTACAAAAATCATCAAAAGAGAAATTCCTGCTAACATCCTTTATGAAGATGATAGAGTTATAGCATTTTACGATATTAATCCAGTTCAAGAAGGCCACTTTTTAGTAGTTCCTAAAACTCCTGAACCAAATATTTTAGAAAATAGTGATGAAGATTTTTTATATACAATGTCTATCGCAAGAGAACTTGCAGCAATGTATATTAAAGAAAATGATTGCACAGGATTTAAAATCGTAATTAACTCAGGGTCTTCTGCAGGACAAGTGGTTTTTCACACACACGTACACGTAATTCCATACAAATAAATAAGCTTTTTGGCTTATTTTTTAATATAATCAAAGACACATTGTAATATAATTTAGAATTATTTATATAGAGGTTTCAAGATGAAAAAAATACTAACTTTTGCCCTTATGTTCGGACTTACAACATTTGCTGCCTCATGTTCAAGTCAAAAAGGAAACGGGGTTGAAAATGAAAATAAAAATAACAACAATAACCAAACAAACCCTATAGAAACACCTAAGCCAATTGAACCAATTTCATCCCAAAAAGATTGATCAAAAGAGTTCGCTAGCAAAAAAGAAGAGTTAGAAAGAACAATTAATAAGTTAGCTTATCCTGGCAAACAAAACTCACAAGCTGTTAAAGACTTAACTATTAAGTTAAGTACTTTTGAATACACAGACGAAAAAAGTTGAGAAGACTTAAATAAATTTGCTATCGATATTAATACAATTAAAGAAAACATTCAATTAGCAAATGACAAAATCAAGAAATTAAATGAAGTTGATAATAACTTAATTAGCGAATTTAACCTAACTTCGCAAGGAAATGATTTTGTTTTATTATTTGAAAAAATTAACAAAAAACTTGAAGAACAAGAAAATCAAAAGTTATCAAAAGAAATTAATAAAATTATTGATACTTTACCATATCCAAGTTTAGCAGGGGGCAATGAAGCAAACATTAACAATGTACCTGCGATTTCTAAACTAAAAACACTTTATACCAACACAACTGAAACATTAGATGAGGTAAGAGCAAAACTTGTTACAGTTGCTCAAAAAATCGAATTCTTTAAAAATGAGCTTTTAAATATTTCAAACGAAAATCAAACAAACTTACAACACAATAATAAAACTTATAACCTATATGAAGTTTTAAGAGACTCTCACACAGAGTATGATTTTAGTTATCTTGAAAACCTTTTAAATGTTGCAAAAACAAAAGATAAAAGCATAAACAAAAACTTAATTAATAATTTATCAAATTTAAAAGCACAAGAAAAACAATCATTTAACTTACAAATTGAAAACGCTTTAAACTACAATGAAATACAAGAAGTTATTAGAAATGCTAAGTTTAAAAATTCTGAAAATGAACTTAAAGCTATCTTACAAGTAAGTGATTATTTAATTACGAATTTAGCTTCTACACAAGTCGAAAATGAAATTATTAAAAACACAATTAACAGGATTTTTTCAAGTACAGAATTAACAGTAAATAACATTAAGGCAATTAGAACTAAATTAACTTCATATAAAAATAAATTAATTGAAGCTAAAAATAAAATTAATGAAATAGCTGCTAATGATGTAGAAAACCTTAATGATACAAAAAGAGACTTATTTAACATAATTATTAATGCAGAAAGCGAAAATGATTTTGCAAAAATTGATATTGAAATCAAAAAACAAAAATTAATTAAATTATCTAACTCACTTCCTTATCCAGGCAAAACATTCGAAAACCCAATTGTACCTGCTATTAGTAACCTTAATAAATTAATCGAAGATGCAACTGACTTAAATACATTAAATCAAATAGAATTAACAATTAATGGAATTGGATCAAAAATTAATAATGCTATTACCGAAATTAATTCAATTCAAGCTAACGAATATTTATCATCAGATGAAGTTGAACAAAGAAAACAAAGTTTATTAAACCAACTTAATGATGCTAATACAGATCAAGAATTTGTAACTCTTACTCAAGACATTGAATTAGCGAAGAGTCAAACAAATGAAAGTTATAAAAATAATAAGCTAAGAGCTCTAAAATCTAGAGTTCATTCTTTACCATACCCTGGTGGTGAAAATGCACCTGCTATAAATGAAATTATTAATTTAATTGATAATGACTCAGATAACTTTTCACATTGAGAAGAAAAAGTAACTGACATTAACAACAAAATTAATGCGGCTATTGCAAAAATTAATAATGTTGAGAATAAAGATTTCTTTAACAATAAATTAAATTCAGCAAACTTAGATTCTGAGTTTACTGAATTAAATAACTTAATTGATAATCAATTTAATCAAAATAAAACAAGAATTACTCAAGAAATTTCAAGTCTTGAATTTTTAAGTGATCAGATTAAAAATCAATTTATTCAGGAGCTTAATGACAAATCAGTTGAAGAAATGGAAAATGTTTTATCAAATGCATACACAAGTAACATTGAAAATAAAATTAATGCATTATCATATCCGCAAAATAATGCACCAGCTAAAGCTCAATTATTAAATAATTTAAGAACACTTACTAATAAAGAAGCTAAAATTTCATTACTAAACGAAGTCAAAAAACTTGAACAAGTAATTAGACAAACTAACGATAAAATAGATGCCTTACCATATCCTAATACAGTTAATTCTGAGGGTGCAAGATATTTTAAAAATCAATTAAACTCACTTATAAGTTATAATGAAATCGAAAATCTTGTTCCAGAAGGATTAAAAGAAAAAATTCAAGAGTATAAAAATATTTTAAATTCTACTTTAAACCCATTCCCAATAAGTGCTAGAGATTATGGTTTGAAAACTAGATTAAATAGCCTTACATCATTTAACTCAATACAAGAAAACGAATTAAGATGAAACTTCTATGAAACAAAAAGAAGAACTATATTTAATACAACAATTGATGGATTAGCATATTTATCAAATGATGAAAAAGCAGCCTTAAAAAATGAAGTTATTAGTATTCCTGATGCAAATAAACACCAACCAATTAATGACTTTAATACAGTATTTCATAAGTTAGATCAAGTTATCTTAAAGGCTCAAAAAGAAAATGTTAAAAAACACATTGACTTAATTACTTACCCTTCTCAACAAGGATCACTTTTAACAAGAAACTCATTAAAATCTGAAGTAAATGATTTAGCTGATGATGTTGCAATTAATGCTAAAAATGCGGTTATTTTACAAATCAAAAATAAAATGGCTCAAGTTAGAGCACTTACAGCTGCATTAGAAAATTCCCCAAAATTAAATGATATTAATACTTCACTTGACAATGTAAGTCAAATGAGCGACTTTAGTGCAATTGAATTAAAAATCAAGCAAACTAAATATTTTGATAGATTAAATCTACTTACAAACTTATCGACATCACAAAAACAAGGTTATGAACAAAGGATTTTCTCAGCGCAAACTGATCAAACATTACAAGCTATCATTGATGAAGCAACCCTTCAAAACAAAAAAGAAGATCTTTACAGAATTATTGATCAAATAACATATCCAACTCCAAATAGCTCACAAGCTAGAAGTTCTTTATCAAAATTAAGAACAAGAATTAATGGAATAACAACAGATCAAGAATTTACACAAGAAAGAACAACGCTTATAGAATTCAAAACTGCTTTAGAAAATAAGGTAAGAAAAGCTAATGAATTAACATATCCAACAAGAAATGCACTTGCTAAATCAGAAATTATTACCGGAATTAACTCATCAACTACTGTGGCTGAATTAAATAGAATTCTCCCTGATAGTTGAAATGATGATGTTGTTAGATATAAAGAATTAATTATTTCACAATTTGGAAGAACAAGCGGGTTACTAAGTAGACTTGATAAAACTCACTACTCCAAAACAGGTACATATAGACTAGGTGAATTAAATAACCAAATTTTATTAACAAAGAAAAACGCAGTTAAAACTCAAATTCAAAACTTAAGCAATCTTACAGTCACTGAAAAAAATAGATTTAAAGGAAATGTAGATAACATTCAAAATACAGGTGCAAACCAATTACCTAATAATGCAAAATTATTAGAAATTGATAGAGTTTACTTTGAGGCAAGAAAACAATCTTTAAGTAATAAAGTTGACACATTAGGATATCCTAATGAGGCAAGATATAGCACTCATTTAGCTCAAACAAAAAGAGAAATTAAAGCGTTATTAAACAACAAAACTTTACACACTGAACTTGATGCAGTTGATCAAATTTTAAATAAAGTTCAAAACTCAATAACAACAATTAATTCAAAAATTAATCAAGTTTCAAATGAAACAGATAAAAATGAATATAAAGAAAAACTTAGTCAAGCTAATCATGAGGAATTAAATGCATTACTTGAAGAAATTAATTTATATATTGAAGTTAATTCAATGATTTCAAGTCTTAGTTATACAGCATCAAATAATGCTGATGGAACTTTAACTCAAGACATTAATACATATCTTAATACTTGAAAATCAAATTTAAATACACAATTAAATTCAGCAAATTCTCAAACTCAACTATTAAGCTTAAAACAAGTTATCTTAAAAGCTACTTCGATTTGAAATAATATTAATTCTAAATTTAATGCAAATTATCAATTTGCAGTTAAATCATTTGTTGCTGAATTAAGAGAATCAACAAATACAACCCAATTAACTTCAACAGAAGCTAAAATAACACCATTTTACAATGAATTAAATACTTTTTTTGATGTTAATGGATTAAAAACTTTATATGAAGCAAACCAAAATAATGTAACAATTGATAATGTTAAATATAAACCTTACAATACACTTTTAAATGAAATTAAGAATACAACAAATGCTTCATTGATTCGTGAATTAAATGGCAAAAAAGATCTTTATGCAGCTAATATTGAATACACAAAAGTTGATAAAAACAATATTCCTAATTCAATTTTAGGTAGTCATAGAACAAGAATGTTAAATGCAAGTACAAGTAATGGAATTAATCAAGTTAGAAATGATTTAGTTGTTATTATTGCTCTTTACCGTGAAGTTAGTGGATTAATTAACAATCTTGGTAAAACATCAAATAGAACAGAATTCTCAAACACATTAAGCTCATCAAATACAACAAATGCATTAACCGCTTTAAAAACATCAATTAACTCATTTAGTGCAAAATATTCAACAGCTAGAAACAAAATTAATGAATATAATGATCACAGAAGCCATGATGCACAAGTGACAATAAACCTTGAAAGTGAACTGGATAGAGCTACAAATGAAACAATGCTTGATACATTAATCAGGAGAATTGATGAAGAGATTGAAAACCTAAACGCAGGTATTCAAAGAGAACGTTTAATCAACTCAATGAGAAATTGATCATTATCAAGTGACATTTTAGAACACTCTGCAATGACAATTACTGTCGAAACAAACGACACAAAATTCAGAACATTAAAAGAAGAATTAGAGGCATTAAACACATCACTAAATACTTTATTAGAAGTGAAAGCCCAATCTGAAAATCTAGCAAGAAGTTCAAGCACAAATAGCGCAAAAGTTTTAGCTATTAGTAAAGAATTAACTAAATTTAACAAGTTATTCACAAATGATAAGCTTAACTGAATTGATTTAGGAAATATTCAAGCAAACATTAATTCATTAGATGCATTAACAACAACTTTAAGAAATGCTAATAACTCAAATGTTAGTTCTAATAAAACATTGGAAACATTAATGTTAGAGGAAACTCAAAATATCTTTACTTTTGAAAAAACTCAAAATGCTAAATCATATAATTTTAATGAACATGAAACACCAGGTTCATTCACATTAGATAACTCTAATTTATTCTTTGATAATCATGATACTGATCTTTATGACTATAGTGTTGTTAACCTAGAATTAAAGGGTACAAACTTAGAAACTTTAGAAGCAACAATTGAAGTAACTTTAAAAACAGATCCAAGCAAGAAAGTAAGATTTAAAAAAGTTAAACATTTTAACACTGGTGTTAAATCAAATCTTGACTCAATTAATTTAAGAGATCTTGAAGATATTTATACAATTGATTATGACAAAGTAAATTCATATACACAAACCGAATGAAATACTTTAACTCAAGAACAACAAAATGAAGTGTTCACTAAAATAAAAACAGGTTTAAATAATTACTTTAAATATGACATTAAAGTTAAATCCACTTTAGATAATAATAAATTAAGATCTACTGTTTCAATTCTTTTCAATAATCAAGTTTTAAAAACAATTCAATTAAATTCTAGAAGTAATATTGCTTTTAGAGCTACAAATGAAACAAAACAAGCTTATTGAGATAGAATTAACTTAAATAAAGTATTAAATATTGTTAATAATAGTAATGTAAACCATATTAAATCAGATTTCTTTAATAATCTTTCATTTAAAAACCATGATAAGATTTTTGCTCATAATGATTTCTTAGCTTCTCAAGCAAGAGAAAAATTTGAAGAACTTTACAATATGCCTACTTTTGGTAAATATCAAATATTTATTAAAGATATTTATAATATTAATGATTATAAAGGTGAAGGCTACTTTGTTCTTTGATATAAAGAAAACGGGGTTGAAGCTCCTGGATATGATGCTAATCAAAGAAGATCAAAAATGTTTAGAATCGATGGATTCTTATTACAAAACTTTTACGATATAAGACCAAAAGGAGAGCATTTTACGGTAGCGGACTTTAAATCAAGTGAGTTCACAGAACCAACTGAAGAAATTAAAGGAATTGCAAACAGTATTAATGAGTCAAACTTTGAGTGAAGACATGCAGTTGGTAAGTCATTTGGTTATGGCCACAGAGCAAATCAATATTTTAGATCATTAAATGCTAAAAACTTCATGCAACAAAAAGCATATTTAAACTTTGAATACTTAATAAAAATGATTAATGGTAAAGATTCAAAGGGAACAAATAATGTTAATGTAGAGTATGACAGAATTGGTAACACTGCATTATATGACAAAGACATCACAGTTAATAGTAGGGATATAACAAAACTTAAAAATGAATACTATAGATATTTCTATGATTTTATTTTAGAAGATGATCGTAGTTTAAGTTTCAAAATTGGTTACATAAAGAAAGAAAATCAAAACATCAGATATACAAACGAAGTTAGATACAGATTAATTAATTTAGTAAACGACTTTGAACAAACTTTATATCCAGAAGTTATTGTTAATAATGTTAAACATTCTGATTTAATTGTTAATATGAATGAAATAAGAAAGCGTTCAATTAGTTGATATAAACAAAACATGAGTACTTTAAGACAACATATTAAAGTAAGAGCAAACAATCAAAACAGGATTGTTTATAATAACTACTGAATTAATCAAAATTCAATTTATGTAACAGATATTAAAAGAATAAATAGAACAGAAGCTTATATTAGATTACAAGCTAATGCCTTTAATACAAATAATGGTGTAAACTTTAAAGCAGATATTTGATATAAAATAAGTGGTTTTAAAGCAGATAATGGTAACAAAAAAGAACAACTAGTATTTAATGATAATAACTTAAATGTTGTTTACGATTCAAATACATCAGTATGAAGAAAAAGACTTATCGAACCATACTGAAGAGATTTAATGTGAACATTAGATAAAAATAATATTGCTACATGAACATTAGATAAAAAATACATTGATAAAACTTTATTACAACCTAATACAACAAACAGAAAAGTTAGATTCACATTGTTTGGAAACATCTTATTTAATGATAATTCTAAAAATGAGAGAATTAGAAACGAATCAAATGTTCCTACATTTGAATTAGATTTAGATCAACTAATTCAAAATAAATATTTTAAATTAGAAGTAAATACACCTACAGTTGAAGGAACAACATTTAAATATAATATTGTGGCTGAGTGAACTGAAAAAGGAATAAAATTAAAAATTTATACACTTGATAGTTCATACAAAATTGTTATTGATGAACCAGAAGTTCAAAAATTTGGTTCAAGCAGATTTGATAAAAATAAAGCATTCTTAATCTTACCTGCTGCATCAAAAATTTGAGTTTCATATACAAATAATAAAGAACATGAAGATTTTGGAGTGACTTCAAATAAATTTGATTACAATGATATTGAATATACAGAAAATGAAGAGCCAATTTTATTCAGTAATGAAACATCATTCTTAAATAATGAAGTTTACTATCCTAACCAAAATGTTAACTACAAGTTACATGAAGGATACAAATTACACACTGAACAATTACGTAAGAGAAAAAATGCTGATTGAGATTCAGTTAAAGTTGCTTACTCAAGAGCATTATTAGATGATGGTGGTACAGTGTATGGCTCATTATCAATCATTGGTAAAGTAAATAATGATCCAAATGATTACAAATTCTATGTTTCAACTAACAAACATGTTCAAAGAGTAAATAATTTTGAAGAAATTAGTGGAGCTAACTTATTAAAAGAAGTTACACGTAAAAAATTTATTTTTGCTCCTATTACAAGTACATTTAATCCGACACCTTATAACATACAAGCTCAAAAGTGAGTTACAAATGATATTTTAAGAGTTCACAATAATAGGAATGTTAGAATTAACAAAATAGAAGGCAAAACAATTAATATTATTTGATCAGGATTATCACAAATTAGTAATGATGGAACTACAACAAACAACCAAGTTGACTATACAGTTTATGTAATAGATCTTAAAAACGATTACATCGCAGCAAAAAGAGATGGTTGAATGAATATTGTTTGAAAAATTGAAAACTTAATGAAAAACCCTAATGTTAAGTTAGATATTGATTACAAACATTCGCAAATTTCAGTGCCTAATATTAGAGAGATTTCTAATATGGCATGACCAAATACAAAATACGCAACACAATTATTTAGAAGATTCTCTCCAAACAAATTCGTCTCAAGTGCAAACTCAAGAACATATTTTGGAGATTCATGAATTCAATGACAACAACAAATGTTCCAACCTCAATACTATGGTGGTGGTGGAGCATCAGGTAGTGGATTATTCTTCGCGGATGGATCATATGCAGGAGCTTGAAATTCTGGAGCAAGTGGAGCAAATGAAGGTTACTTTGCTCAAGGTCCAAAATACGCAACAAGAACATATAATTACTTTGGAGTTAACTTTGAAGGAGAAGATCCATTATCATTAAGAAACACAAACTCACTAGCAGCACAAATTATTAGAGCTAACTTAAAGAATCCAAACGATTATGATTTACCATGATTCTTTAAAGAAAGAAAATAATTCAAATAGCAACCTTCACGGTTGTTATTTTTAATTTATTTATTGTTCAAAATGTCCAATTTTATAAAAATTTATTTAATAATTTTTACATTTTTTTGAAAAATAAACTAATTTATACCTATATTATAGGCATAAAAAAATTTTTTTATGATACACTAGGCTAAGTTGTTATGTTATAATTTATCAAGCTATTTACAGATATAGCTTACATTGTTTATATATTAAGACATTATTTTAGAAAGGAAAACAATGCCAACAACAAACCAATTAGTTAATAATGGTCGTAGTTCAAAAGTTAAAAAGCAAAATGCACCTGCTTTATCATTGAGCTATAACTCATTAATTAAAAAATCAAAAAAAATGGCATCACCATTCAAACGTGGTGTATGTACACGTGTTGCAACAATGACACCTAAAAAACCTAACTCAGCGTTACGTAAATACGCTCGTGTTAAATTATCAAACACAATGGAAGTTACAGCATACATTCCAGGAGAAGGACACAACTTACAAGAACACTCTGTTGTTTTAATTCGTGGTGGTCGTGTTAAAGACTTACCTGGGGTTAGATACCACATCGTTCGTGGAACACAAGATGCTGCCGGAGTTGCAAAACGTAACCAAGGACGTAGTTTATACGGTACAAAAAAAGCTAAAAACTAATTTAAGCATAATTTAGATTTATAAATAAAAATATTAATTATAGGAGGACAATATGTCAAGAAAGAAAAGCGCGCCAATCCGTGAAGTACTTGCAGATCCAGTTTTTAACTCAGTAGTAGTTACAAAATTAATTAACCAAATTATGCTTGACGGAAAGAAATCAATTGCTCAAGATATTTTATATTCAGCATTTGAAATTATTAAAGAAAAAACAAATAAAGAACCAATGGAAGTGTTTTTAGCTGCTGTTGAAAACATTACACCTCAATTAGAAATTCGTACAAGAAGAATCGGTGGAACAAACTATCAAGTTCCTACAGAAGTTCCTGCACGTAGAAAACAAACATTAGCACTTAGATGATTAGTGCAATACTCAAGATTAAGAAACGAAAAAACAATGGATGTTCGTTTAGCTAATGAAATCATCGATGCATCAAACAAAACAGGTGGAGCAATCAAAAAACGTGAAGATACACACAAAATGGCTGAAGCTAACCGTGCATTCGCACACTTCAGATGATAGTGTTTATCATTTAAGTTTTTAAATATATTATGGCTAGAGATTACGAATTAAAAGATTACCGTAACATCGGTATTATGGCTCACATTGATGCAGGTAAAACAACAACTACAGAAAGAATTTTATTCCACACAGGAAAAATTCATAAAATCGGTGAAACACACGATGGTGGTTCACAAATGGACTGAATGGAGCAAGAAAAAGAAAGAGGTATTACAATTACTTCTGCTGCTACAACAGCATTCTGAAAAGGTAAAAGAATTAACATTATCGATACTCCAGGACACGTTGACTTCACAGTTGAGGTTGAACGTTCATTACGTGTATTAGATGGTGCTGTTGCAGTTCTTGATGCTCAATCAGGAGTTGAACCTCAAACAGAAACAGTTTGAAGACAAGCAACAAACTATAAAGTTCCACGTTTAGTTTATGTTAACAAAATGGATAAAGCTGGAGCAGATTTTGCTGCTGCTGTCGCATCTGTTAAACAAAGACTTGGCGGAAACGCAGTTGCTATTCAATGACCAATTGGAGCTGAATCAGATTTCAAAGGACTTATTGACTTAGTTACATTACAAGCTTACACATACAATGGTGAAGCACAAGAAGAAGAATTTCCAACAGAAATTCCTGCAGACTTAAAAGAAATTGTTGACATTAAACGTCAAGAATTATTAGAAGCAGTTGCTGCTTTTGATGAAGAATTAATGATGATTGTTTTAGAAGGTGGAGATGTTGATGCTCCTACATTCAAAGAAGCTATTAGAAAAGCTACTTTAACATCAGAATTCTTCCCAGTAGTTTGTGGTACATCATTCAAAAACAAAGGTGTTAAGAAAATGATTGATGCCGTTGTTGATTACTTACCATCACCATTAGACATTCCTGCTATTAAAGCACATGAAGGTGACAACGAAATTAGCGTTGAAGCTTCAGATGAAGGAAACTTTGCTGCTTTAGCATTCAAAGTTATGAACGACCCATTTGTTGGATCATTAACATTCTTCCGTGTATACCGTGGTATTTTAAGCAAAGGAAGCTATGTATTTAACTCAACAAAAGGACAAAAAGAACGTATTGGACGTATCTTACAAATGCACGCAAACAGCCGTGTAGAAATTGACGAATGTCGTGCTGGAGATATTGCTGCTGCTGTTGGATTAAAATATACAACAACAGGAGATACATTAGTTGATGAAAAATCAGCTAAAATCGTTTTAGAAAAAATGGTATTCCCAGAACCAGTTATTTCACAAGCTTTAGAACCAGAATCAAAAGCTGCTACAGAAAAATTATCATTAGGATTACAAAAATTAGCAGCAGAAGATCCTACATTTAGAACATACACAGATGAAGAAACAGGACAAACAATTATTGCTGGTATGGGTGAATTACACCTTGATATTATTGTTGACCGTCTTAGACGTGAATTCGGTGTTCAAGCTAAAGTTGGTGCACCTCAAGTTTCATACCGTGAAACAATTACAAAATCAGCTGATGTTGAAGGGAAACACATTAAACAATCAGGTGGTAAAGGTCAATACGGACACGTATGAATTAAATTCGAACCAAACCCAGATGGTGGATTTGAATTCGTGGACAAAATTGTTGGTGGTAAAATTCCTAAAGAATACATCAAATCAATTCAAAAAGGACTTGAAGAAAAAATGGCAGCTGGTATTTTAGCTGGTTACCCAATGATCGACGTTAGAGCTACATTATTCGATGGATCATATCATGATGTCGATTCATCAGAAATGGCATATAAAATTGCTGCTTCTAAAGCTCTTACAAAAGCAAAAGACCAAATTGGAACAGTATTATTAGAACCAATCATGGACGTTTCAGTTGTTGTTCCATCAGACCACATGGGAGATGTTATCGGTGACTTATCACGTCGTAGAGGTCTTGTTAACGATCAAGAACAAAGAAATGATGGAGCTGTTATCGTTAGAGCAAAAGTTCCATTAGCAGAAATGTTTGGATATTCAACAGAACTTAGATCTATGACAAGTGGACGTGGTACATATCAAATGCAATTTGATCACTACGAAAAAACACCTAAAAACATTTCAGACGAAATTGTTAAACGTAGAAACATCCAATCTAAAGATGATGAATAATATTTAAACAATATTTCTTTCAATAATTAAAAGCAAACTCTCTTATTGAGGGTTTGTTTTTTAAAAATTTGCTATAAAATAAATTCAAGATGTACAATATGGCAAGAAGTAAAAAAAGTAAACTTAAATGAATTATTCCGCCTACAACAATAGTTGCGTTAGCTGGAGCTGCATACGGAGCATATACAGTTTACAAATCAAAATCAACTAATTTAAATAACTCAGAAACTAATAAACAAAATACTACGAACTCGCAAAATGTTTCGAATGGTAACACAAACACAACACCAACAAATAATGGAAGCGAAGTGCTTTTAGCAACATGAAATATTGCGAACTTTGGTAAAAGTACAGCAAATAAAAAACTCGGATTTAGAATCCAAGGTTTAGCAGAAATTATTACAAAAACAGATCTTAAATTTATTTCAGTACAAGAAGTTGGTGAAGATGACTTTTCTGCTATTCAAAAACTTGTTTATACATTAAATAGTAAATATAATAAAACATTTGCATTTGCTAAGAGTCCGAAAGGATTAAAATCAGTTTCAAGACCTAAGTCAGTTGAATCATATGCAATTATTTACGATAAAAATATCTTTTCTCAACTTGATAGCAAAGGATATGAAAGTTTTAGTGGTCAAGATATAGAATTAGTTCGTCCATTTTGAACTAGTTATTGATCAGTTAATAATTCAAATACTAAGTTTTGAATTATTAATGGGCATTTAGATTCACCTAGTGATAATGAAAAAGCTGGTGAAAATAATGCTGGTACAATTGTAGGGCACAATTGAGTTGGTCAAGGGGAACAAGAAGTTAGAGAGTATTTAGATATACCAAATGCTATTGATTATGTTAAAGGCTTTTATGGTAATAACCAAATTCAAGATGCAATTATTTTTAATGGTGATACCAACATTAAAAAAGAAAACTTTGCATTTGCTAATAAATATGTTTTGGATAAAAACTTAGAAACTGGATATTTAAATAATATTAACTATCAAATTGATTACATTACATCATTAAATACAAAAGGTAAATATGCTAATCCATATGATAAATTTATTAGTTATGATCCAAATAATTTAGTAGAGCCAATTGAAGAAGGTAAATACAAATTTGACTTACAGGCTGCATTTAAAACAATTTTAGATAGAGAAACATATAGAAAACTATATACACAAGATGAGAATAAAACTTTAGCAGATGCTACTGATGCAAATATGGCTTTCAAACTTTCCGACCATACTTTTGCACTTACTAAATTAAAGATTGTTAAATAAAAAAACAAAAACAATGGAAACCTCAAATAACCATTGTTTTTTTAATAATATATTTTTTCAGGAAATTTAACAGTTACTAAATATTATTTTTTTACCATTTTTATTTAATTATTTTAATAATAACAAATTTTATCATTTGCTTATATATTAATAATTTTAATTATACTATTAACCTCACCTGCACTGTTAATTTAGGTTTGAGACACATAATTATTTTAATAATTTTCCATATTAAATAACAATTAATAAACTGAAAGGTAAATTAAAAATACTTGGCCTAAAACCAAATACTTTTAATTAATTTTTTCCTCTTTTTGGAAAGCTGCAATTGTTTCATTACAAAAAGCACATGTTAAAAAATGTTGGTCTTCACTAAATTCAACATATTTAGCATTCTCTGAATATTTTCTCACATATTCAGTACCATCTAAAAACTTAACTTTTAAAAATGGTATATAAAGCATTGTTCTATTAACTGGCTCTAAATTAGTATCAAATACTGTGTGAACTCTTAATTCATGAGACATAAAAATATTACTTCTTAATAATTCAATTTCATCTGGTAAGAAGAAATTCATGATCTTTTCATAATTAAATTCTAATAATTTATTTAACTCATCTTTATCATTCATTTGATCTTTAAGAAGTTCAAAATAAACTTGCATAAAATTATCTTTTTTGAATAAGTTAACTTGTTTTTCTTCAAATATCTTTAAAAATGTATCATATAGTGCAAATTCGTTAATTTCACCAAATAAATATTGATATTCTCTTTCACATCTAATACATTTCGCAAATACTTTACTTCCCATGTAAACCTCTTTTCTATATATTTAAATTTTATAATAAAATTAATGTATGCTAAATTATGAAAAAGAAAATTTTAAAGGTAAATTAATTGCAGGATGTGATGAAGCTGGTAGAGGCCCAGTTTGTGGACCTCTTGTTGCTGCATGTGTAATTTTACCTATAGATTATATTAATGATAAAATCAATGATTCTAAGAAATTGAGCGAAAAACAACGTGAAATTTTATTTGATGAAATTAAAAATGTTGCTTTAGATTATTATATTGAAATTAGATCTGTAGAAGATATTAATAATTCTAATCCTAAAGCAGAATCGCGTATTGGTATGGCAAAAGCAATAAAACAACTTAAAATTAAACCTGAACATGTTTTAACTGATTTTGAAAAAATTGAAATAGATATTCCACAAACTAATTTAGTTAAAGGCGATGAAATTTCATTAAATATTGCTGCAGCATCTATTTTAGCTAAAGTCACAAGAGATAAAATACTTTATGAATATGATAAAAAGTATCCAGAATATGGGTTCAAAAATCATAAAGGTTATTTAACTAAGAATCATCTAGAGGCACTTAAAAAATATGGTGTTATAGAAGGTTTTTATAGAGTTAAGTATAAGCCTATAAGAAATATTATTAATAATGAGAAGAATAATTAGACCTAATTAAATTAAATTTAATAGACATTTTTGTTTTGATTTTAGACTAGGAAAAATCACTGGGAAGTGTCCTAATGATTTTTCCTAGTCTAAATTTTAACTTTATTGCAGCTTTTTATATTTTTATAAAAAAATAAAATATATTAAAAAAAGTTAAATGTGTAATAAAATTATAATAATTATGATTAAGGTAGAAAATGTTATTTTTAGTTACAAGCCTGGTGTTCAAAAACCTGCTTTAAATAATGTGAGTTTTGAAATAAAAAAAGGCGAGTATGTTGCTGTTTTAGGACACAATGGTAGTGGAAAGAGTACTCTTTCTAAATTATTAGTTGCTTTATTAAAACCTCAAGAAGGAGAAATTTCTATTGACGGCATTCAATACAGCAGAAAAAACCTACTCCAAATAAGAAAAAAAATTGGCATTATTTTTCAAAACCCTGATAACCAATTTATAGGTTCATCTGTTGAAGATGATATTGCTTTTGGTCTTGAAAATAAAAAAGTTCCCCAAAAAGAAATGAAGGAAATTATTCATCATTTTGCTAAAAAGGTTGATATGCTTGACCATTTAGAAAGAGAGCCTGAAAATCTTTCTGGAGGTCAAAAACAAAGAGTTGCTATAGCTTCTGTTTTAGCATTAGATCCAGAAGTAATAATTTTCGATGAAGTAACTTCAATGCTCGATCCAAAAGGTAAAAATAGCGTTTTAAACATTATTAAAGAAATTAAAGAATCAAGAGAAAAGACTTTAATTTCAATTACACATGATATGGATGAAGCAATATTAGCTGATAAATGTTTAGTTTTCTCACATGGAGAATTAGTAGCTTCAGGTGATCCTAAAACAATTTTAAACAATAAAGAAATTTTAGAGCTAGCTAAAATTGACTCACCATTTATTTATAAACTTAGTTCAATGATTGATGGAATGGAACCGACATACAATAGAGAGGAACTAGTTAAAGAATTATGCAAATAAAAATATCGAACTTAAAACATATTTTTAACAAAAACTCTCCTTGAGAATTTGTTGCTTTAAACAGTGTAAAAACTCAGTTTAAAGATGGGGAATTTGTAGGAATTATTGGTTCTACAGGTTCAGGTAAAACAACATTAATTGAACATTTAAATGGTCTTTTAAAACCGACAGAAGGTTATGTAAAATGAACAATAGAAACACCAGAAGGTATTAAAGAATATCGTTATGGTGAAGGTGGTAAAAGATTTAAGATCAAAGATATAAGAAAAAGAATTGGAATTGTATTCCAATTTGCTGAATATCAATTATTCAAAGGAACAATTAAAGAAGATATTGCTTTTGGCCCACTTGCATTCGGTGTTCCTAAAGATGAAGCTTACAAAAGAGCTAAAGAATGTTTATTAGAAGTTGGTTTACCAGAAGAATATTTAGAAAGAAGTCCTTTTGAGCTTTCTGGAGGTCAAAAACGTAGAGTTGCAATTGCTGGTATTTTAGCTATGAATCCAGACTTTATGGTTTTTGATGAACCAACAGCGGGACTTGATCCAGTTGGTGTTAAAGAAGTTTTAGATATTTTAACTGAATTAAATAAAAAGGGTAAAACTATTATTAATGTAACTCATGACTTAGATCATGTACTTGAAAGAACTGATAGAGTTATTATGTTAAAAGATGGTGTAATTGTAAAAGATGGTGAAACATTTGAGGTCTTAAATGATGTTGAGCTATTAGTGAAAAATAATTTACAACCACCACAATTATTAGATTTTGTTTATGAATTAAATAAAAATGGTTTAGATGTACCAAGAGTAAGAAGTATTGAAGAATTAGTATCATACTTAAATACTATTAGAAGCAAAAGGGGGTAAGATGAAAAGTATATTTGGACGTTATATTCCGGGTGATACTTTTATGTATCGTATTGACCCTAGAATAAAAGTACTATTAAGTATTATAATTATTATTTCAATTTTTTTAGCAAGTAGTTTTATCGAATTAGCTTTAATTGTTTTATTTGTAACTTCAATTTATATTCTTTCAACAAAAAAAATTAGACCACTTTTAAAACTTTTAAAACTTCCATTATTTATTTCAATTGTCTTATTTCTAGTTAACCTTTATACTGTTAATAGTGAAACAGTCTATCGAAATAACTATTATGTTCCATACTTTTGGGCTTTTTTTACTAGAACAGGTAAAGAACTAGATAATAAAGTTAAATGAGAAGACTTTTACACATTATCAAGTAAAGAATTTATTGAAGGATTAAAAATCAAATATGGTAGTGAATATGCTAAAGTGCAATATGGACTTTCATTAAACTCTATCAATAGAACATTATCATTAATGAGTAGAATTTACATTATGGTTGTAGTAACAAGTTTATTAACAAATACAACTAGACCAATACTATTAAATAAATCTATTGAAAGTCTACTTTACCCACTTAAGTTTTTATTTATACCAACACATATAGTAGCAACTATTATTTCGATCGCACTAAGATTCATACCAACTTTAGTGGATGAAGCGCATAGAATTATTAAAGCGCAATCTTCAAGAGGTGTTGATTTCAAACATGGTAATACAAAAGAAAAAATCATTGCATTTACAACGTTGATTATTCCGTTATTTGTCTCATCATTCCAAAAAGCAGAAGATTTATCTAACTCTATGGAAACTAGAGGATATGATCCATATGAAAAAAGAACCAAATATAGAGTATTCAAATTAAAGTGAACAGACTTTTTAATCATTACAATCTTTTTATTAATTTTTGTTCTATTAATCTTAAATCACTTTATTATGAATAGTTCAAATTATAATCCGGCAACAGGAATATTTGAAAAAATCTGAATCGGAAAATACACAATACCAGATGTATTTATATTAACAAAAATTATTGCCTAAAACATAAATAGACAATTGCTCGCGCAATTGTTTTTATTTTCAAGAGACAATAATAAATGCACTTTTTTAAAATATTTCTTTAATGTTATAATTAAATATATATTTAATTATTTTAAGGGATTTTAGATGAGTAAAAAAATTATAGAAAGAATAGAAAAGATAGTTAATGAAACGCTAGAAAATACAATGTCCGAGCGTTTTGAAAAGTATGCTAAATACGTTATTCAACAAAGAGCATTACCTGATGTACGTGATGGATTAAAACCGGTTCAAAGACGTATCATTTATTCAATGTTCTTACTTGGCCTTTATCATGATAGACCATACAAAAAATCAGCACGTGTTGTAGGTGACGTTATCGGTAAGTATCACCCACATGGTGATTCATCAGTATATGAAGCTATGGTTAACATGTCTCAATGATGAAAGATGAATACACCAATTTTAGACATGCATGGTAACATCGGTTCAATTGATGATGACCCAGCTGCTCAAATGCGTTATACCGAAGTTAGACTTTCAAAGCTAGCTCATTACATGATTGAAGATATTAAAAAAAATACTACTTTATTTGTACCTAACTTTGATGATTCAGAAACAGAACCTGTTGTTCTCCCTTCATTATTCCCCAACTTATTGGTTAATGGAGCTTTAGGTATTGCAGTTGGTATGGCTACAAATATGTTGCCTCACAACTTAAATGAAATTATTGATGCTTCAATTCAAAAAATTAAAAACCCTCAAATCTCTTTACAAAAGATTTTAAATTATGTAAAAGGTCCTGACTTCCCAACTGGTGGAGTGATATATGGAAATAAAGGCATCATTGAAGGGTTTGAAACTGGTTTAAACTCAAGTAAAGAAAAAATCAGATTATTCAGTAAATACAAAATCACTGAAAATGCTACAAACAAATTTATTGAGATCACAGAAATTCCTTATGGTGTTGTTAAATCATCTTTAGTTTATTCAATTGATGTTTTAATTCAAAATAAAACTATTTCAGGACTACTAGAAGTTAGAGATCAATCAGATAGAAATGGAATTAACATTTTATTAACACTTGAAAAAGATGTTAACGAAAAAAGTGTTTTAACATACTTATTTGAAAAAACTAAGTTGCAAACAACATACAATTACAACAATGTTGTTATTACTAATGGTAGACCAAAAGTAGCTAACTTAATGATGCTTTTAGATAGTTATGTAGCACAAGTAAAAGATGTTAAAACTAGAACTTTACAATTCGATTTAGATAAAGCTAAACTAAGATTAGAAATTGTTTTAGGTTTAATTAAAGTTTCTGAAATAACAGATGAAGTTATTAGGGTAATTAGAAACGCTGAAGGATCAAAAGCAGGCGTTATTCAAGCCTTAATTGATAATTTTGATTTCACCGTTAATCAAGCAACAGCGATTGCTGAATTAAGATTATACAAACTTAGCAAAACAGATAAACTCGCCCTTTTAAAAGAAAAAGAAGATTTGGAAAATCAAATCAAAAGAATTGAACTTTTATTAACTGATGAAAATGAATTTAATGAATTCATTATCGAGCAATTAAAAGAAATTAAAAAACTATTTGGTTGAGAGCGTAGAACACAAATCTTTGAAAACCAATTCGATTTCTCATATGATGAAACAGATTTAGTTAAAGACGAAGTTACATATGTTGGTATTACTAAAGCAGGCTACATCAAAAGATTTACAGAAAAAATCTCTGCTTCAAACTCAATGTCTACATATGCATTAAAAGAGGATGATTCACTTGTTTACTATAACAAAACAAATACAATGAAAACTCTTTTAATCTTTACAAACTTAGGTAATTATATACAATTACCTATCTATAAGGTAAATGATTCAAAATGAAGAGAACTTGGTAGCAAATTAAGTGATATAGCTGAATTTAAACTTAATGAAACAGTTGTATCTGTTATCGAAGTTTCTAATTGAAATGAAAATCTATTTGTTGTAACTGGAACAAAAAATGGTTTATTCAAAAAAGTTAAACTTAATGAGTTTAAAGTTCAAAGATTAAATAAGAGCTATACAGCCATGAATATTTCACCTGATGATGAAGTAGTTAATGTTACATTAAGTAATGGGTTAAAAAACATTGTAATCATCACTAAAAATGGGTTAGCCTCAATGTATACCGAGACAGATATTACTGTATATTCACCTAAGGCAAAAGGGAATAAAGGTGTGTACTTATCGCTTAATGATAAAGTGGCAGGATTCACAATGGTTGATTCAAATGATGTTGTTAATATACTTTCTTCAGATGGGCAAGTAAAACAATTAAAAGCTTCAAAAATGACTCCTGTACCTAAAAATATTAAAGGTAAAAAAGTTGTAGAACCAAAAGCTGACTTTAACACAATTGATGTACATATTAATAAGCAAGGAATTGTGATAGCACAAAATGGTAACTCACAAACCTTGATTGAAAAAATTGAAGATTATAATGGTGGAAAAATTACAAATGAAACTTTTTATTTAGATATTCCACAACTTACTAGCTTACAATTTCAAAAAACATGAATTGAGGATGAAGTTGAATTTAAAAATATGTTTTCTGCAGAAGTAAGAAAACAAGAGGAAGAACTATTTTCACTAAGTGAAACAACTTTAGAAGAAAGTTCTAAGAGACTAGAAGAATTATTAAAAAAACTTAGACAATAGGACATATTATGGAAAAATACACAGAACAAGAATTAGTTAGACGTAATAAACTTAATTTATATAAAGAATTAGGTATTGAAGCATTTGCAAAAGCAGATAATTTAAAAGAACTTAAATATTCTGATGAAATTGAAAAAGAATATGGAAGTTATTCAAAAGAAGAATTACATGATAAAAACTTTGAAGTTGCTTTAACTGGTAGAATCATGACTATGAGAGGACCTTTTATCTTAATTCAAGATTATCATTCAAAAATTCAACTCTACTTTAATAAAAAAGAACATGAAAACTTAGTAAAATTGGTTGATTCGTTTGATCTTGGAGACATTATTTATGCTGAAGGTTATGTAATGAAAACTAATACTGGTGCAGTTAGTGTTAAAGTTAAAAACATCAAACTTTTAACTAAGGCATTAAAACCATTACCAGACAAATTTCATGGACTTGTAGATATTGAAGAAATATACAGACATAGATATCTTGATTTAATCATGAATGAAGAATCAAGAAAAGTATTTTGAAGTAGAACAAGAATTATTTCAGAAATCAGAAAATACTTTGATGAATTAGAATACATGGAAGTAGAGACACCATTTTTACATGATTATTTATCAGGGGCTTCTGCTAGACCATTTAAAACACATCATAATGCACTTGATCAAGAATTCGTATTAAGAATTGCGACTGAAATCCCTCTTAAAAAGCTTTTAGTGGGTGGGATTGATAGAGTATATGAAATTGGTCGTATCTTTAGAAATGAGGGTATTGATACAACACATAACCCTGAATTCACATCAATAGAATTTTATGAAGCATACTCAAATCTTGAAGGAATGATGAATCGTACAGAAACATTATTCAAAAGATTAGCTAAAAAACTTAACAAAACAAAAGTAATGAATAAAGGTGTTGAAATTGATTTAGAAAAACCATTCAACAGAATTGATATGGTTGATGCTGTTTCAAATGCAACTGGTCACAATTTTAGAGAAATCTCATTCGAAAAGGCTGTTGAAGTTGCTCAATCACATGGAATCAAAATTCAAAAATTCTTCCAATTAGGGCACATTATCAACGAGTTATTTGAAGAGTTAATTGAAAAAACATTAATTCAACCAACATTTGTTTATGGTCATCCAATTGAAATTTCTCCTTTAACAGCAAAAGGAAAAGATCCAAGATTCACTGAAAGAGCTGAATTATTTATTAATACAAAAGAATACGCTAATATGTATACTGAGCTCTCTGATCCTATTGATCAGTTAGAAAGATTCGAAGCACAACTAGAAGAAAAAAACAACGGGAATGATGAAGCAAGTGACATCGATTGAGATTTTGTGGACTCATTAGAATACGGAATGCCGCCAACAGGTGGATGTGGTATCGGAATTGATAGGCTAACAATGTTATTAACTGAAAAAGAATCAATTCGTGATGTACTTTTATTTCCAACAATGAAAAGAAAAACACGTTAATATTGAAAAAACACATAGTTTTAACTATGTGTTTTTTCAATGACTTTGTTTGTCTAGTAAAAAAATAGTAACCATGATAAGCTACTCTTTTTGTTTTTCTTATTAATATCGTTCTGGGAAGTCATTGATTGAACTGTTTGGACTTTGTTGAGCATTATTTAATACATTTCTCTATTCTGCATTAATAAAGTCATCTTTCATTTGTACTAATGAGTCTAAATCATCAAAATTAACTGCAAATTTATCAATTCATTTATATTTTTCATCAATATGCATGCTTGAATTTGAAATTGTTGTTACGATTTAATCAAGTTTTCTTTCTCGAGCTAGTGTATTAAAGTGTTCTATTGGGTTGTGTCTTTTAATATATTTTTATAATGTATATTGATATTTTAACGAATTCGCATTTTTTGAGTTCGTTTAATACAAATTAATTCAAAAATATACTAATAAGACTATATACAACGCTTAAAAGTATATTTTTTTGTTTTACTTTTTTGTAAATTAAGTTGATAATTCCATTTTTTAATAAAAAAAGAATTAGCCAAAATGGCTAACTCTTTGTTTTAATTAAGCAGCTTGTGTAGTGTTTGCATTTTTAATTTCTTTGAATTTAGTTACTAATTCATCAAATGAAGATTTGAAATTACTTGTATTTCTTGTTAATGCATCAATTTTAGCTAATTCTTCCATTTGTTTAGTTTGATCAGAAACATTAGCTTTAATTCAATCTTTAGCAATTTTTCTATATGTTTCGTAAATGTTAAATTCTAAATCTTTAACTTCGTATCCTTCGAAAATTGAGTGTGCACTTGTGATGTTAAATCTTCTAAATAAATTATCTTTTGTTGTGCCTTCAAAGTTTTGTTCAATTGAATCTCTAAACATTTGGAATTGAGCTACTCATGTATCAGGTACATATCTATCTAATAATGCTTCTGTTCTAGCTTCATCAACTAATTTACCAACTTCCACACGTCCTTCAGCATTTTGAATTGTATATGGAACAGCATCTAAAATAGCTTTTTTAGCTTTAAGTTTTTCACTAAAACTTTTGATTTCTTTTTCTTTTGCATCAAATGTTTGTTCTGTTAAAGCTTTCACTTCTGCTTCAAAATCTAGTTTAGATTTATCTGATTTTGTTGAATCATAACCAGGGTATGATAATTCTTTAACTACTGTAATAAGTTCTGCTCTTCTTGTTTCAAATGCAAGTTTATCGTTTAATGCGTTGAACTCTGCATCTGTGTCAGCTCTATCTAATTCGTTGTTAAGTTCTACTCTTTTTTCTTCAATAACTTTAGCAATTTTTTCATTAGCAGCACTTACTTTTTCAGAAATACTTTTAATTGTATCTTTGAATTTTTCTAATTCTTTAACATCTGTAAAATCTTTGTATCTATCTTTGATATCTTGTTTAGCTTGAGCACTTTGAGATGGGTAAGCAATTGCATCTACCAATGCATCTAATTCAGCTTTTTTGTTTGCGACTTCAATTGGGTTTAATTTGTCTTCGATAGCTTTAAATTCTGCATCTGTATCAGCACTATCTAAGTCACTGTTAAGTTCTGCTCTTTTTTCTTCTGTTAACTTAGCAATTCTGTCTTTTAAATCACTTACTTTTTTAGAAATATCATTTGCAACAGTGATTCCAAAGGCATCTAATTCTTCAATTGTTGTTAAAACATTAACTCTTACTTTAAGATCTTCTTTAGCTTGAGCCGCAGTTGAAGGATATGCTAAAGCAGCTATAGATGCCAATACTTCAGCTTTTTTGTCTTCAAAAGTAGCTTGTTTGATTTTTTCATTTAATGCATTGAATTCTTCATCTGTATTAGTTTTATCTAATTCAGCATTTAATTCAGTTCTTTTTGCTTCTGATAATTCAGCAATTTTTGCTTTTGCTGATCTAACTTTTTCAGCAATTTTCATAATATCTTCTTTGAATCTGTTTAAATCATTTGATTTTTCAACATCTTTGTAGCTATCTTTAATTTCTTGTTTAGCTTGTGCATTTGTTGATGGGTATTCTAATGCATCAACTAAAGCATTTAAATCTTCTTTTGTAGTTGCTTTTACTTTTTTATTTCCTAGTTTACCAATTAAAACTGCTGTAGCAGTAACGGATGTAACAAATAATAATGATGAAATTGCAACGATTAATAATTTATGTTTTTTTTGCATAAAATTTCCTCTCATATTTTTATGTTTTTCATATTATATAGAATTATTTCTGTATTAAAAGTACTTTTTAATTTGATTAAAACCAATAAAAAAACTGACTTTTGGGAGTCAATTTTTATGTTTGATTATTTTAGATTGAATTAAGTAAATCAGAGATCTTTTTAGCAGCTATAGCACCATCACTTGCTGCTGTAACAATTTGGCGAATATCTTTTTTTCTAATATCACCTGCTGCAAAAATTCCTTTGATTTTGGTTTGCATAAAGTCATCTGTTATGATAAATCCCTTATCATCTATAATATCGAGATCTTTAATGAATGTAGTTGTTGCTTCCATTCCGATGTAAGGGAAAAATGAAGCAATTTCAATATTGGTTTCCTTATTTGTTATATTGTTTTTGATTAATGCATTTTGTAACAATCCTGTTCCACCAAGACTGACAATTTGACTTTCTCTAAAAATTGTAATATTTTTAGCTTTCATTAAGTCATCCACTAATCTTTTTTCAGCAGTGAATTCTTTTTCTCTAATAACAAAATATACATGTGAAGCAATTTTTGTTAAGTATGTTCCTTCCTCAACAGCAGAGTTACCACCACCTAAAACTAATGAAGGAGCATTTTTGAATAATGGTCCATCACAAATTGCGCAGAAGCTAACTCCATTATGAAAAAAACTTTCTATATTTTCGATAAATGAAGGTACTCTATTTTTCATTCCTGAGGCAATTAAAACTGTTTTACTAAAAATAGAACTTCCATTTGATAAAACTAATTCTTTATCAAAATCACCATGATTTTTTAATTCAACTACATCACCATATTTGTACTCAGCACCATATTTTTTAGCATGATCAAAAAATTCTGTAGCTAATTCTCAACCTTCAATGTTTTCAGTTCCTAATCAGTTTTCAATTTTACTTGTCGAAGATAATTTTCCACCAGGAGCTGATTTTTCAATGAAAACTACATTTAAATTAGCTCTTGAAGCATATAAAGCAGCATTTAATCCTGCTGGACCTCCTCCAATAATGGCTAGGTCATATATTTTTCTGTTTTCCATATTAATCTCCTTGATTACTTAAATCATGTGTATGATAAAGTTAATTTAAATAAGTGTGAGAATGAAGTTCTGTTTACATATGCAAGATACTGTGCTTCATTTTGATATTCATAATGTTTAAAAATTTTGTGTTTAATAGTTGTTGTGTATTTAATTTTCGCTCAGAATTGGTAGTAAATAAAGATTATTGTACCTGCAAGAGCAAATCCTAAAGCAATGATTGAGTAGTATAAGTATGATTCTTGTCTAAGTGGTTCAAGAGCAAGTCTTAAAACACCGTATCACACTAAGTATAGTCCAGAAGTGGCTCCTGGTCTAAATGATCATAATAAGTTAAATACTCAAACTATTATTAAGTATCCGACTAAGTTTGCTAATCCTTCATATAAGAATAAAGGATATCTATAAGCACCTTCAAGATTTAATTGATCTGTGTATGCATCAGAGATATACATATTATTTGCGAATGATCTTCCTAATGGAATTACACTAGCTCCTGTTCAATCGATTTTTCCATAAACCTCATGGTTTCCATAGTTTCCAAATCTACCAATAAATTGCCCAACTAGAATTGTTGGTATGATAATTGATGCTGCTTTTCTAACATCGATAATATGTCTCTTAGTATAAGCATAGATTAAGTCTGCTATGATGGTGAAGAAGACACCTCCTTGGATACTTAATCCCCCGTCTCATAAAGCATATCAAGCCGATCCCTTAAATGGTTCTGGACTATAAATCAATTCTTCAAATACGAAACCTAAACGCGAACCTATAATACCCATAGGGATTGTAATTAAGATTAAACCATAAAGTACATCCATATTCATTTTTTCTCTTCTTCAAAAGAAAAAGATTGTTAAGATTGAAGCTAAATAACCTGTCATAATCATTAATGAGTATGTATAAAAGCTAAATGATCCAATACTAAATAAAATACTTGGCGTACCTTCTCTAAAAGCTATATCAGGAATATAGCTTGGTCCTGATAAATTATTCATCTTCCTCTAACCTCCTTTTTTCCATTTCTGCAATAACATTTAATCCGTCTCTTTTTGATAAGTAGAATCCGACTGCAGTTTCTATTAAAGAAGCAGCTGAACCACCTTCTTTAATCGGGATCTGAATTTTGTTTATTGATCTACCAAAAATTGGATATTTTAGAAAATCAAGTCCTAATCTATCAAGTTCATTTTGACGCTCAGTTTTTACAAGTTCTACTACTAAATCAATAACGGATGAAGTGGCTACCGATTTGACTCCATACATGTATTTAACATCAATCATACCAATACCACGAACCTCAAGCATGTTTTGCGTAATTTTTGGTGATCTACCAATAAAGATGTTTCCACCATCGCGGATTAAAACAGAGTCATCACTAATTAAAACATGACCTCTTTGAACTAATTCTAATGCAGCTTCAGATTTACCAACACCACTTTGTCCAATAATTAGAACTCCCGTTCCTCCTATTAGAACTAAACAAGCATGAACTTGAGTTTCATCTAAGAAGTAGTTGTTTAAGTATGAACCAACGTTTGTTGAAATTAATGATGTATTAACTTCTGAAAGGCAAATAGGAACTCCGTATTTATCCCCAGCTGCAACAATTCAATTTAAGGCAGGTTTAGCAACACTTTTAGATAAAATCACTAAAGGTGGCTTTTGTTTGAAGATGTGTTCAATAGCAATTGTTGCTCTTGTTTTTCCAATTTTTTGAAATCAAAGCGACTCACTTGTTCCTCAAGAAATTACATTATTATTCAATCTATCATGACTAATTAATTCAGAAAGCTCTAAACCAACTCTTTTAATAGCTGGTTGATAAATATAACTATAATTAATGTTTTCTTTATCATTGTTTAAAATTCTTCACCCAAAGAAATCAAGTAGTTCTTTGACGCTAACTTTCTTTTTTTTCATTTGTACCTCTTTAATATATTAATTATATATTAAAATTCCTATTTACTTATTTACTAGAATTTTATCTAAGAATTCTGCTGTATAACTGTTTTTATTTGTGGCTACTTGTTCAGGTGTACCAGAAGCGACCACTCTACCTCCATGAATACCTCCGCCAGGACCTAAATCAATAATATGATCACAAGATTTAATAACATCTAAGTTATGTTCAATAACAACTACTGTATCACCATTATCAACAATTCTATTTAAAATTTGGATTAACTTTTTAACATCATGAACATGTAAACCAGTTGTTGGTTCATCTAATACATAAATAGTTTTTCCAGTTGGTTTTTTCTGTAAGTAGGTAGCTAATTTAACTCTTTGAGCTTCACCCCCAGATAATGTTGTGGAAATTTGCCCAAGTTTAATATAGCCTAAACCAACATCTTTTAAGAATGCTAATTTCTCAACAATTTTTACTTTATTTGTAAAGAATACTAATGCTTGATCAACGCTCATTTCAAGTACAGCACTTATATTTTTTTCTTGATATTTGATTTCTAAAGTTTCTTTATCATATCTTTTACCATCACATTGATCACATGGAATATAAACATTAGGTAAGAAATGCATTTCGATGATTAAGTAACCATCTCCAGTACATTTTTCGCATCTTCCTCCAGGTGTGTTAAAACTAAATCTTCCTTTTGTGTATCCCCTTATTCTTGATTCTTCAACATTAGCATAAATTTCTCTAATATCATCAAACACACCAGTATATGTAGCTGGGTTACTTCTAGGTGTTCGTCCAATTGGGCTTTGGCTAATTGAAACAATTTTGTCTACATTAATAAGTCCATCGATACCACTAAATTTAGCTTTCTTGTGTTGTAATGCTTCGGTTAGTCCTTGCATTTGTTGGTATCCATTAACTAAAATATCATTAATTAAAGTACTTTTACCACTACCTGAAACCCCTGTAATGCAGACAAATTTACCAAGAGGAATAGTTACGTCAATATTTTTAAGGTTATTTTCTTTTGCACCTTTAATGATAATTTTCTTACCATTACCACTTCTTCTAAATTTAGGTACTTCAATTTTTCATTCACCTGAAATATATTTACCTGTAATAGATTCTTTTTCTTTTGCGATATCTTCTAAAGAACCTTGAGCAACCACCTTACCACCATACTCACCAGCTTCAGGTCCAATATCAACAATGTGATCAGCTGCGTACATTGTGTCTTCATCATGCTCTACTACAATTAAGGTATTACCTAAGTCAACCATTTTACGCATTGTATTAATTAATCTTAAGTTATCTTTTTGGTGTAAACCAATTGAGGGTTCATCAAGTACATATAAAACACCACTTAAATTTGAACCAATTTGAGTAGCTAGTCTAATACGTTGTGCTTCACCTCCTGAAAGAGTTTCAGCACTTCTATCTAGTGTTAAGTAATCTAAACCAACATCATTCAAGAATGTTAAACGATCAATAATTTCAGTTGTAATAACATTAGAAACAGTTTTACTATATTCATCAAGTTTTTCAATAAATCTTTCAAATGTTGTGATCATATCTGAAATTGATAATTGAGTCATTTGATAAATATTTTTATCATCAATTTTGACACTTAAAGCATTTTGATTAAGTCTTGCACCTTTACATACATGACAAGCAACTGAACTCATGTATTTTTTAAGGTAATCACGACGCATGTCTGAGGAAGTTTCAAAATATAATCTTTCAATTTTAGTTAAAATACCTTCAATACTTTGTTTTTTACGATATTTATTATTTGAAGAAGAAACTAAAACATATTCAATTTCTTCATCTCCAGAACCATATAACATGTATTTAAGTTTTTGGTCTGGAATTTCATCAATAGGAAGATCTAAAGGAATTTCATAATGATTTAAAAGAGCATTAAATTCTTGTCATTCAAGGTTAGTTGTATTAACTGTATTTTCAAAATATTTAATTGCACCGTTTTCGATTGTTTTTCATGATTCGGGAACAACTGCATCAAAGTCAGCTTTAAATTCAATTCCTAAACCTTTGCAGTTTTCACACATACCATAAGGTGCATTAAATGAAAACATTCTAGTTTCAATTTTAGGGATTGAAAAATCTTTATAAATACATGCATGTAGCTTTGAAAATGTATAAACTTCATTAGTTTCAAAGTTTTCAATCTTAACCACACCACCAGCTTTCTCTGTTGCAATATTAATTGCTTCAGAGATTCTATTATAATTTTCTTCATTAAGTTTTACACGATCAATAATTAAATGAATATCATGTCTTTGGTTTTTATCAAGATTAATTTCATCTTGTAATTGGTATACCTTACCATCAATTTTGGCCCTTACATAACCTTCTACTTTAAGTCTTTCTAATAAGTTAGCATGTGTACCTTTTTCATTATCAACAACTGGTGCATAAATTACTAATCTTGTATCTTCAGGATATTTGTAAATTGCTTTTAAAATATCCTTTGTAGTTTGGGAAGTAATTTCAATATTATGATTAGGGCAAAATGACTTACCTATTCTTGCATAAAGGAGTCTTAAATAATCATAAATTTCAGTAACAGTACCAACTGTTGATCTAGGGTTATTGTGAATGGTTTTTTGTTCAATAGAAATAGATGGACTAAGACCTTCGATTTTCTCAACATTTGGTTTTTTAGTTCCTCCTAAAAATGTTCTTGAATAAGAACTTAATGAGTCTACATATCTTCTTCTACCTTCTTCATAAATTGTATTAAAAGCAAGGGAACTTTTACCACTTCCACTTAATCCTGTAAAGACAACGAGCTTGTTTTTTGGGATTTCTAAAGAGACATTTTGTAAGTTATTTTCTTTAGCTCCTGTTACGATAATTTTGTCATTTTTTGCTTTCATTTTAACTCCTTTAAATAATTAAATATATTTTACTTTATTTGGTCAAAACTTAAAATAACAATATGCTTAAGTATGTAGAATTTTAAAATTTATTTAGTTAATTTTGAGTTTTAAATTGGCTTTTTGTTATAATTGATATTAGAGTTAAAAAGGAGAAATATGGTAATTCACAGAACGTTATTTTATGCTATTTCAATGATCTTATTATTAACACTTTGATTTACATATTTATCAATCTTTAAGTTTAGAATTTGAGTCCTTAGAGGGCAAATTTTCAAAACCACTAAAAAGAGTTTAATAACCTTTTTCGTATTCTATATAGTATCATTGGTTATTTCAATTATTATTACTTCGCTAATTTTAACTGAAACAGTTTATATTGGTGAATATCTAGTTGGCGAAAATGGTGAAAGGATTGATCTAGACAAAAAACCATATAATGTAATCACAAGTGTTGAAGGTTTATTATCATTTATTTACATTATTAGTAGCATGATACCAGTTGGGTTAATGTTATATTATCTTTTTAATTCTTCAGTGAATTCAAAAATCACAGATTCAGAAATTATTGAATTCGAAAAAAATCATTCATTCAAAATTGAAGATGTTGAAAAAAGTTATTTTGTTTTAAAATCTTCGTTCTCTAAAAAAAGTCAAAAGAATGAAAAACAAGTAGTTTTTGAAAATGTACTTAACACAAGCCTTATCTTTTCGAAGATAAGTGAAAAACTACTATATAAAAGTATTATTAAAAAAACAGTATCCTTTATTCTACAAGGACCTATTTCAACACCAAGTGTGGATTTTGAAAAAACCACAGAAAACTTAATTATGATGTATTTAATTGCATCAATCAAAATCATCAATAAGAGTTCAAACAAAAAGATTTCATTTGAAAAAATGGTTTCATACATGAAGGGCTTAACTTTTTAAAAGTCAATTTTTATTGACTTTTTAATTATTTATTTTTAGGTAATTAATTTAAATGTAAAATATAGAAATAATGAAAAGAGTAACTTCTGAAATAAAGTTAAATTATAATGATTTTGATTATTATGAAAGACTCAAATTTTTATCAATTAACAACAATCCTGAGCTTGAAAAAGATCAAAAATGACTTAATAAACTTTTAGGAAAATCAAGTAAAAAAACTCCTAAAAATATACTTACAAGAAAAATTGATATTTCAAAATCAAGAAAACTTGATGAATGTAAGGAAATTAAGTCAATGTTTAAAGATTTTAGAGAGCTAAGTAGAAAAGTTAATGATGTTGGCGAGTTTTGAATGAAAGATTATGATTTTTTAAGTGATGATGAAAATTGATTTATCAAGGATATCAAGAAATAATAAGGAGCATTTATGAAAGTAAATATTGCAATTGACGGACCTAGTGGAGTAGGTAAATCAACAGTTTCAAAAGAAATTGCTAAACGCCTTGGATATACATTTATTAACAGTGGTAGCGTTTATCGTGCTATAGCTAAAAATGTGGTTGATAAACAAGTCGATACAAGAGATGTCGAAAATGTTATTAAAACACTTGAAGTAGGTATGATCAAACTTTTAAAAGATGACAAAATTGAACTTTATGGGGAAGATGTTTCTCATCAAATTAGAGCAGATTATATCTCACAAATCACACCAACTATTGCTAAAATCCCTGAGGTAAGAGAATTCGTAGTTGAACACATTCAATATATGACTAAAAAAGGAAAAGGTTATATTATTGATGGAAGAGACACAACTTTTAAAATTATGCCTCATGCAGAAGTTAAAGTCTTTTTATGAGCAGAAGCAGAAGAAAGAGCAAGAAGAAGAATGATTCAAAACCTTGAATTAGGTTTCAATACAGGATTTAATGAAGTTTTATATGAAGTTAAAAAACGTGATGAACAAGACATGAATCGTGAAGTTGATCCACTTCATAAAACAGAAGATTCAGTGTTCATTGATTGTACAGAGTTAACCATTGAAGAAGTTATTGAAAGAATCATTGGACTTGTTGAAGAGAAAAAAGGAAAATAATGAAAAACACAGTTGCTATTATAGGTAAACCAAATGTAGGTAAGAGCACACTTTTCAATAGAATTATTGGTAAAAAAGTTTCTATTGTTTATGATCAACCTGGTGTAACTAGGGATAGATTATATGAAACAATTAATTGATCAGGAGAAGAAATTCGTTTAATTGATACCGGTGGAATCGAAATTGAAAATAGACCTTTTCAAGAACAAATTCAAATTCAAGCGAAAATTGCCATTGAGGAAGCTGATGTAATTGTCTTTATATTTGATGGAACTAATGAAATTTCAAATGACGAATTATTTATAATGAACTTATTAAGAAAAAGTAATAAACCAATTATTGCTGCTGCTAATAAGTTAGAATCTAACCAAAGTTTTGACTATGGTTGATATAGATTGGGTGTAGATGAAATTTATCCAATTTCTGCTTTACATGGTGAAGGTGTTGGAGAAGTTCTTGATGCATGTATGAAATATCTTGATTTTACAAAAAATGAGGAAGAAGAATTATTTAACCTTGCTATTATTGGGAAACCAAACGCAGGTAAAAGTTCATTATTAAATAACTTAGCTAAAGAAAATCGTTCAATTGTTTCTGAAATTGCTGGAACAACTAGAGATAGTGTTAAGTCAGTTGTCGAAATCTCAGGTAAAAAATATAATATTGTTGATACAGCAGGTATTACTAGAAAATCGAAATTAGTTGAAAGCGTTGATCATTATGCTTTAATGAGGGTTATGAATTCATTAGCTGAAGCTGATTTATCATTAGTTGTGATTGATGCTACTCAACCTGAAATCTCACACTTTGACTCAAGAATCATTGGATATGCACTTGATAACAATAAGCCTTTAATTATTGTTATTAATAAGTGAGACTTAGTAGAAAAAGAAACTAACACAATGGCAGAATTTGAGAAAAGATTAAGAAACAAATTCCACTTTGTACCATGAGTTCCTTTTGTGTTTATTTCAGCTAAATACAATCAAAGACTTAATAAGTTAGTTGATAAATTAAATGAAGTTAGAGAAAACCTTGAAAGAGATATTAAGCCTTCATTACTATCATCTTTAATTTTAGAAACTCAATTAATCCAACCTGCCCAACCATTTAATGGTGGAAGATTAAACATTTATTATGCTAGAAAAGAACTTGCCAAAATACCTACTTTCACTTTTTTTGTTAATAACAAAAAGTTTGTTCACTTCTCATATGAAAGATTTTTAGAAAATCAATTAAGATCAACATTTAATTTCGAAGGATGTCCTTTAAAATTAAACTTCAAAAATAAAAACGGATTAGAGTAAAATGAAAAAAGAAATTACAATCAAACAAATGCAAGAATATCTTAACCAAAGATATTCAACTCCAGACAGAAGAAATAATCTTCGTTTAGCAATGAAACTTGTTGAAGAAGTTGGTGAAGTAGCAGAAGCAGTTAATATTGCACAAGGATGAAAAAAACCAAAAGATGGTATTTCATTTGAAGAGGAACTAGCTGATGTTATCCACTACACAATTGCACTAGCAAGTATTAATAACATTGATTTAACAGAAGTTATTTTTAGAAAAGATAAAGAAGCTTCTAAAAGATACAACCACCCTATTAATCTTGAAGAATTTATTGATAACAAATAGTTAATAATATAATTACAATAAAAAATATTTGGACGTAATAATCCAAATATTTTTTATTGTGAACTTTTTAATTAAGGTTTATTGTTCGGTTCTGTTAAAGTGTTTGTGTAAGCTTCATTTGGAATGTTTACAACTTGCTTACTATATGTTTGTTTGTCTAAGTATGAACTCATTGATCTTTCAAATCTGCTTGATTCTAATGTTGAAGAACTATCTGTTGTTAATTTAGCAAAATCAATTAATGTATCAATATATTTATCACCTTCGTAAGCTAAATCAATTGTTTTAACTTCATTTGTGTTAATCATTTTATATCCATCACCACCAGCTAAAATGAAGTCATTAGTTGTAATGTAGTAGTATTTTTCTGGATTAATTGCTTTATCATTAATTTTGAATGATTCAACTGTTGGTGTTCATACATATTCTTCTTTTCCGGTTTTTTCATTTGTTTTTCTTACTGCATTAACTTCATAAGCAACGTTAGATGAAAGTTGTGAGAAAGCACCTGATCTACCTCTTGAAAGTCCGTGTTTAAGAACTTCTGTTAAAACAGTTCCTTTTACTCTAACAGTAGCAATTCTGTTTCCAAATGGACTAACAGATAAAGCAGCTCCTTTTGTAATTTCACCTTCTGCAAAGTTAGCACGTAGACCACCACCATTTACTAAACCAATTGAGTTATCAAGTGTTGCTTCTTCTCAACCATTGTGTGACTGTCATGGTCTTTCTTTCATAAATCCTCAAGCAATAGAATCTGCTGCAAATACCCCAAGTGATGTAGGTAAAATTCTACCCACTCAGTAAGGAACTCTATCAACTTCTTTTGTTGTAGTATGTTCAAATACGCCCGGAGAAGTAAAGGCAACTACAGAGTTTTCTTTATCAAAGGCTTTTTTAAGTCTTTTTACAAGTCTTTCACTTAAGTTTGCATTATAAACTTCAATTTGATCAACATTTCTTAACACTTGGTGTACTTCATGAATTTTACCTGTTTCAGTATCGAATGTTACATCAATATCACCTAAGTATTTTGTATATGCTTCGGTTTGAGTAATGTAAATGTTTTTTGCTTCTGCGTGTTTTTTGTTAATTTCAACATATGTATGACTGTGTCCATCTAAAATTAAATCAAGTTCACCTTCCACATTTTGTGCAAGGTATTCTGATGTTCATTTTGCATCATTTCTACCAGTTCCTAAGTGTGTAGTAGCGATAACAAATGAAATATCAGGATGTTTTTGTTTAATTTCCTTAAGAACTTCATTTGATGATTCAACTGGATCTCTAAATTCAACCAATGCTGAGTTTCTTGGGTGTGATGTATAAACTGTATCAGGAGTTGTAATTGCAAAGATCGCTACTTTAAGTCCGCTTTCAAGTTCTTTGATAATGTAAGGTTCGAAAACTCTTTTTCCAACTTTGCTTTGGTCATAACCTGTTGGTTTTTCTGTTAATGAACTTAAATCTTTGTAGTAAATATTCGCTGAAATAAATGGTGTTTTAACTCCGAATTTTTCAGTTGATGAAGTTGTGTTTAAAGATAAAATGTGTTCAAGTCCATAGTCAAATTCATGGTTACCAATCGCAACTGAGTCGTATCCCATGTAGTGAGCAATATCGGTAATTGTTTTACCTTTGTCTGAATCTGATAGCGGTAAACCTTGAATTAAGTCACCTGCTGATAATAAAAGATCCCTTTTCTTATCTTTAAGGTATTTAGAAGTTTCGATCATACCTGCATACCTATTATATTTGTAATCATCAAACTCTAAACGTCCATGTTCGTCATTTGAATGGTAAATTTTAACTGTTCTAAGTTTTGAGTTTGCAGCTTTTTCAGCTTCTCTTAGTTGTGTAAATAATAAATTGTATTTTTGCACTAATGGATTAAGTGTTTGGTTAGCTTCAAAAAATAAATCAAAAATTTCGTTTTCAATTTCTGTTTTTTTGGTTTCAGTTTTTTCTTTTGCTAACTTATCTTTTAAGGTTTTAAGTTTTTTAGAAAATTCATCAAGTTTTTGGTTATAAAGAGCATTATTTTCTCTATATTCTTTTCTCAATGATTCTGCTAATTGTTGTTTTTCATTAGTTTTATCTTCTTGTTTTGCACAACTTATTGCAACCATAGGGATTGCAAGAGTTGAAACAGAAAATCCTAATAAGAATTTAGATAAAAACTTTTTATTTTTCATATATATCCTCCAAAATAACTTTAAGTTATTAATCTAATTCTAGAATAATTATGATTAGTAAAGGAATTTTTACAAAAAACATGCTTGCAAGATTTTTGATTTTTTATTTTGAATTTTTCAAAAAGTGATATTAAGGACTAGAGTCATTATTTGATTAGGTTAATTAGACATTTTTGAATTTGCCTTCTATTTATTTTTTGTTTTAGTTTTTAAAATTTATTGTAAAATATAGACACAAATTTAATTTATAAAAGGAAATATCATGCGTAAAGTAGTAAGATTAAAAAATAAATTACGTGCTGAAAAAAGAGCTAAAAAACTTTCAAGAGAACACGCAAGAGAAGTTAGAAGACAAGAAAGAGCTGCAGCTGCTTAATATTCACACAATAATTTGCCGCACATCGCGGTTTTTTATTTTCTAAATTTGATAATTTAAAAAAAGCACAAAGGTAAAATTTTTTCAAAAGTTTCTACATGTATAATGTAAAAAAATTCAAAATCAAAAACCAAATATAGCTATATTTTTATATAATTAATAAATACATAAAAAGGGGGTAGAATTGAGCGAATATAAAACACTTTATCGTAAGTATAGACCAAGAAGTTTTGACCAAGTTGTTGGCCAAGAACATGTTATTCAAACTTTAAAAAACATCTTGACAAACAGGAAAGTTGGACATGCTTATTTATTTTCTGGCCCTAAAGGGACCGGAAAAACATCTATAGCAAAGATATTTGCAACTGTATTAAGTTGCTTGCATAGTAATGAACCTACAAAGGCTTGTGATTTTTGTTTAAGTAATGTTGAATCAAATCTTGATATTATCGAGATGGATGCTGCATCAAATAATGGTGTAGATGAAATTAGATTACTTAAAGAAAAAGTTGAACAAGCACCAATTAATGGTAAGTTTAAAATTTACATAATTGATGAGGTTCATATGTTAAGTAAAAGTGCCTTTAATGCTTTATTAAAAACACTTGAAGAACCACCTAAACATTCTGTTTTTATTTTAGCAACAACTGACCCACAAAAAATACCTTTAACCATTTTATCAAGGGTTCAAAGATATAATTTCAAGAGAATTAGTGATGCCCACATTATTTCACACTTAAAAGAAGTTTTAGATAATGAAAACATCCTTTATGATGAAGAAGCATTAAAAACAATTGCATTATTGTCTACTGGTGGAATGCGTGATGCTTTATCTATAGCGGATCAAGCAGGATCATTTTACGACAATAAAATTTCACAAGAAAGTTTAGAAACAAACTTTGGTCTTGTTTCAATTGCAAACTATATTAAACTGTTAAATAGTATTGCAAGCGGAAATGTAAGTGAAATAATTAACTTAACAAATTCATTCAATGAAAGTGGAGCTGATGCTTCAAGATTAATAAATGGTTTAATTAACATTAATAAAGAATGACTTTTATTTCAAAAGACTAAGGAAAAGAACTTTCTTAATTGACTTACATACGAAGAATTTCTTCAAGTTAAATTGACACAAAAAAGTAGCTTAATTATTTATAATGAACTTTATGAAATTTCTTCAAAGGTTTCAAGGCATGAAATGCCATTCGAATTCTTACAAATTGGATTAATTTCAATTGTTGAAAAACTAGATAATTCAAACATATTTTCAAGCAATGAAGTTCAACAACCAATACCAAAACAAAACATTGTGCAAGAGCCTATTTTTAGACAACCTAAACCACAAATTACTACAACAAAACCTATTGAAGTAAAACCTGTTTTAGAACCACAAAATCCAGAAGAGAGTGATGACTTTTTTGCTAATGCTAAAAACGATCCATATTTAAAAAACGTGCTTCCGCAAGAACCGCAAGTAAAATTTGAAAATAGCACACCTGAAGAAGTATTTAAACATGCAAGAGAAGTTACTCAAAGCACTCAAGAATTCATTTTCGAAGCAAATGAAATAGCAGGTGAGAGAGTTGATTTAACCGCGGAAATAGAAACACAGAACGAATACAACTATAATAATGAAGTTCTTGATACTCGTGAATTTCAAATTTTCTCAGATCAAAGCCAACCTATATCAACTTCAGAAGAATATTTATACAAAGCCTTAAATGTTCTTAGATATCAAAAAGAAAACATAAATGAAAAAGATTTTTTTAAGAAATATAGAACATTAAAAGCCAGTGTTGAACTCATCGATCATGATGAATTTCCAAGAGAAAGAGAGATGTTCAAAAGTGCTAAAATAATTGGGGCCACTGAACATGCAATTGTTCTACTTGTAACTGAAAATGAAAAACTTAAAAAATTAAGAGAAATTGCCAATGAAGCTAACTTCCAAAGTTATATAGACTACATTTTCAATAATGGTTATAAACATTTATACTTTTTATCTGAAAAAGATAAAAATGAAATAGAAGCAAAATACGTTGCTTTCTTAAAAACAAATAATAGTGAAGCACTTCCCAAAGCTTACAAGCCAATGCCGCTTGAAACAGTATCAAGAAATAAAAGCACAAATGAAATGTATAATGAATTACTTAAAATAATAGACGAAAAATAGAAAGAGGAATTTATGAATCCAGAATTTATCAAAAGACTTAAAAACATGCAAAAAGAACTTGAAAACAAACAAGCAGAATTAGAAGAAAAAGAATTTGTTGTTGAAAAACAAGGGATTAAAATTACAGCTCTAGGTAGCAGAGAAATTCAAAATATCGAATTAGATGAAGCTTTAATTGATCCAGATGACAAAGAATTATTACAAGACCTATTAGTTGTTGCTTTAAATGAATTATTTGAGCAAATTCAAGAAGCTCACAATGACTTAGCGCCAACAAATTTACCTGGTGGATTTCCATTTTAATAATGTTTAATTCAGAAAAAATTAGTGAATTTATTTCTAGGTTAACTAAGTTACCAGGAATAACAAAGAAAAACGCCGAGAAGATAGTGTATTGAATTTTTGACTCAGAAGAATCAGAAGTAGGGTTACTTGCAAATGCTTTTAAAGCAATTAAACAAGGAACAAGATTTTGCGAAATGTGTACTAATCCAATTTTTGATGGTGAAGAATGCGAAATTTGTTCAGATTCTTCAAGAGAAAAGAAACTTTTAATAATTGAATCACTGCAAATCTTAAATAAGATCGAAAAGGCAGGGTTTTACAAAGGTAAATACTTTGTTTTTAGAAAACAACTTAAAAGTGAATACATTATCGAAAAAGAAAAAGACTTAATTATCAAATTAGTTAACTATGCTAAAGAATTTGATGAAGTAATTTTAGGTATTTCTCCAAACATTGATGGAGAAGTTACTAAGTTTGTATTAAAGAAATACTTAAATGATGAATCAATTAAGACTTCAGAACTCGCTATTGGTTTGCCAATAGGTTCTTCTGTTGACTATATTGATGAAATAACACTTAAATTATCACTTGAAAACAGAACACAAAACAAATAAAGGGGTTAATATGTTTATAACATTTGAAGGATTAGACGGCAGTGGTAAAACAACCGTTATGAAAGAATTAGCTAAAAAATTAAAAGAAATCTATAAAAACCTTGACCTAATTGAAACAAGAGAACCAGGTGGAAAAGATTTAAAAGAAGCCGAAAGAATTAGAGAAATTATTTTAGATACAAAGAGTGATTTATCTCCAGTTGCTGAAGCTATGTTATATTCAACAAGTAGAAGAATTCATTTAGAAAAAATTATTTGACCAGCTTTAAAAGAACATAAACTTGTTTTATGTGATAGATATATCGATAGTTTTTATGCTTATCAAGGATTTGCAAGAGGGCTTGGATATGACTTTGTTAAAAATTTAACAACATTAATTATTGATAATGCTATTCCAGATATAACAATTTTTCTTGATGCCACACCAGATGATTCTAAGAAAAGAAGACAAGAATCAAGGTTATTTGAAGATAGACTTGAAAATGAAACTTATGAGTTTCATGAAAAAGTTTACAATGGTTATAAACAATTAATTGACGAAGATAAAGAACGTTTTATTGTAGTTGATGCTATGTTAAGCCCTTCAGAAGTATGTGAAAGAATTATTGAGCAATTAAATAAAAACGATAAGTTTCAAAAATTTATTAAATCATTATAATGAAAGAAATTTATGAAAAATTCAATAAGCTTGTTCAACAGAACAAGCTTTCACATTTATATTTATTAAATGCTCAAAAAGTAACTGATGTAAGAAGTGTCATCCATAATTTAATACTTGCAATCAACAACATTAAGGAAAATTCATTCATTCATAATGAAATTGATTTTAATAATCTTTATTCTAATATTTATTATTTTGATACATCTGGTCAGAGCATCAAAAAAGAAGATTTATTAAACTTTTTTGATAAAGTAAATACTTCAAGCAATAATGATTTTAAATATAAAATTGTAATTATTAATAACATTGAAAATGCAACAACTCAATCATTAAATGCAATATTAAAAGAGATTGAGGAACCAATTGAAAACCTTTGCATTTTATTTATTACTAAAAATATTAAACAAGTTTTACCTACAATTTTATCTAGATCACAGATCATTAATTTACCTGAAGATGAATATTCTTCAATTGTTAAAAACTTTGATATTAATGAAACAAATCAATTTACGCCAGTTGCTTTAAAATTAGCTAACACATCACTTACGTTGGCTAAAGAATTTAATAAAAGTGATTATCAGAAACTTTTTAATAAGTATTTAAAACTTTTAAAAAACCTTAATCATAAAAAAGGAAACCCTTTTTCTCAATTATACATTTCTTTAAATGAGGATATCATTAAAGATGAATGGCATACCACAATATTTACTTTAAATTTAATCAAATGAACAATTTTAGGTTTAGATAACAAAAACTCGACATACATTAAAAACCCTTTCCTAGATGAGTTAAAAAAAACAAATCAAGCTTTAATGGAAGGTAACAAACACTTATATAACTGAGTAACATATATTAACGAATTTTTATACAACACATCATTGAATGGCAACTTTAGAATCCAGAAAGAAAAAATGCTTTTATTAATGGGGGAATTTTATGAGTAAAATATACATCGTAGGAACACCGATTGGTAATTTACATGACATTACACTTAGAGCTTTAGAAACTTTAAGAACAGCGGACATTATTGCTTGTGAAGACACAAGAGTAACTAAAAAATTATTAGACAAATATCAAATTAAAGACAAAAGACTTATTACATATAATGCATTCACAGAGCTTTATACAGCTAAAGAATTAGTTGATATTGTCGAAGATTTAAAACTTAAAGTGGCAGTTGTTTCTGATGCAGGAATGCCTGTAGTTTCAGATCCTGGATTTGGAATTATTAATCTTGCAAGAGAAAGAGGTATTGAAGTCGAAATCATTCCGGGTGTAAGTGCCTCAATTACTGCTTTTACTGGAGCTAATTTCAGTAGTCAATTTACTTTTTTAGGATTTATTAAAGATAAAACAGAACAAAGAAAAAATGATTTAAAACAAAGTATTGTTTTACAAAATCATACTTACATTTACTTTGTTTCGCCACACAAATTATTGGGAACATTAGAAGACATTCATGAAGTTTTTGGCGATGAAATAAAAGTTTGTTTAGCTAAAGAATTAACAAAAATTCATGAAGAATGATTATTTGATTCTCCATCAAAATTAATTGAGCAATTCAAAAGCAAACAAAGTATTAAAGGTGAATTTACAATGTGCTTAATGATCCCTAAAGTTAAACGTGAAAAAATCAATAAATACGAAAAATTTAGTAAGATCAAAGAAATGATTGAAGCAAGTTAAAATACAATGGTGAGTAGCACTTACCATTGTATTTTATTAAAAATACCTAGAAGCTGCCTTCTAAGTATTTAATACCTTATTTAAAGATCATGTATTGACCAAATTCTTTAACAGTAAGAGGCTCACTCTCATCAAGGATTTTTTTAGCAAGTTTTTTAAGCAAAATCGCATCAGCGACTTTCTTAATATTTACATCATTTGGATTGTTCATATTTAAGAATGTTTTTACTCTCTTAATTTCATAGTTTAATTCTTCTTGTGTAATCGAAATGTCAAAGTTTTTTGCTACAAAATTAAATCAGAAGTAATTTACTACAGAACTTTCAACAGTTTCTTCTTTATTACCTTCAAAATCAGGTGCAAAGTTAAAGTCCTTAACATCATTTGCAACTAAATCTTGTGGAAGTTCAATTGCAACATTATTATCTCTAATAGAGTCAATTACTTTTAATCCATAATTAAATAATGCTTCACCAACCATTTGTTCCATGAGTGAATCAAAAATATATTTTTTGACATCTTCAACAGTTTTAAGATTTTCAATTCCTATTTTGTGTGCATTTTCATCAGTAACCGCTTCTGGTGTTATCTTAAAGCAATCTAAAATTCTAATTTCAAGTGTTAGTCCTGGTTCAGCTTGGAAGTCCACAACATCTCCAACATGCTTACCAACAACAAACTTTTCTAATGATCAATTATCTAATGAAGCATCTGCAAGTAATTCAAATTTTTGAAGATTGTTTGTAGGTTTGTGTAAAGCTTCAAGTCAAACAAGGTCTTTGTCAAGAATTTCAGCTTTACCTTCTTTTTTCTCTCTAAATTTAAAGTTGCTAATGTATGCTTGAATAAAGAAAGAAATTTGTTCTTTATAATTTGGATCAAATTCAAAATGAACATCTCTATATGTGTCTAATTTAATATCACTAAGATCATCATTATCTAAATAATATGTTTTATATTCAAAATATAATTTATTAATATCAAATTCTTTTTTGGTTAAGATAGGTCTAAAGAAGAATTGGTCTTCTTTAACTTTGTGTGAATCTTCCCTGAATTTTTGTCCTAAATAAGCCTCGATGTAACCATTAGCTGCATATTCTAAAATCATTGCTTGGTTAACCTTTTTGTTATTTGTTTGTAAGAATTTTAAGGCATCATTTTGAATTTGAATTCAATCTGTCCCTTCAACTTTAAATTCTCTCATTAAGTGTTTCATATTTTTCCTTACTTGAATTTATAATAAATTCAAAATATTTTTTCTATATACTTAAATTATATTAAAAATTATTCAATTATTATGTCTATTAAATTTGTTTTCATATTTTCTATAAATTTGGTCAAAAACTGCACTTTTTACTAATAGTTATTAAAAACAAATTAAAAACAAACCTATAAGTTAGACTGTGAAAAATCATTCGGAGACTTCCGAATGATTTTTCACAGTCTACTTTTAATGTCACTTTATTTTATTATTAAACTGTTCTGCCGGTTATTGTGTAATTGTTCAACTCTTATTGCTTTGTACGAAACAAGAAAAAAAGCATTAAAAAGAATGTTTGTATAAAAAAATGTAATCGTGGTAGAAATAGATTTTGATGTTACAAGAGCTAAATCATAAGGTAAACTTTCTAAACTAAATTGAAAAGAATATCAATGTTAAATTAACTATTAAATAAGCTTTTAATTTATTTAAATTTGATTTCATTATTTTTTTCTTTAATTATTTTATTTTAATAGTTATATAAAACTTTTTACTAAAATGTCTACAGTAAAAGTATTTTTATATGGACTTATATCCCTATATGTAGGTATTAAAAAACAAAACCTATAAAAGGTTTTGCTTTACGAGAATTATTTTTTGTTAAGACCTTCTCATTTTCAGTATCTAACTTCATCAATATCGATACCAACTTCTTTAATGTATTTGTTGTGGTATTCAATTTTTGAGTCCATTAATGCTAAGAAGTCTTTTGCTTTTTCACCATAAACTGCTCTAGCAGCTGTTTTTGAAATGTGGAATCTATCCATTTCTGACATTAAACGAATATCAAATGATGTTGTAATATCACCGTGTTCTCTGTATCCGTGGATAAATAAGTTGTGGTTTTGGCGTGAGAAGAAGATATCTCTAATTAAACCTTCAAATCCATGGAATGCAAATACAATTGGTTTGTTTGTTGTAAATACATTGTTGAATTCTTCATCTGAAAGACCACGTGGGTCAATGCTTTGGTGTCTTAATCTTAATAAGTCAACAACGTTAACGAATCTGATTTTCATTTCTGGGAAATGTTTGTTTAAGATTGAAATTGTAGCTAATGCTTCTAAGTTTGGTTCTGTACCTGATGCAACAACAACAAGATCTGGTTCTTCACCTTTTTTAACTGTTGATGCTCAGTCAATAACTTTGTAACCTTTTTCTACTAATTCTCTAGCTTCTTCAACTGAGTAGAATTGTTCTCTTGGTTGTTTTGAAGCAACGATTAAGTTAATAACATCTCTTTCTCTGAATGCTTTATCTAAAACAGCTAATAATGTGTTTGAGTCAGCTGGTAAGTATTCACGAATTAATTCTGGACGTTTATCAGCTAAGTGTCCTAAGATACCTGGATCTTGGTGTGTATATCCGTTGTGATCTTGTTGGAATGCTGTAGATGTAGCAATAACGTTAAGTGATGGGTAATCTTTTCTTCATTTTAATTTACGAGCTTTAACAACTCATTTCATGTGTTGTGTTAACATTGAGTCAACAACTCTTAAGAATGATTCGTATGAAGCGAAGAATCCGTGACGCCCTGTTAATACATAACCTTCTAAGAATCCTTCTGCTTGGTGTTCTGATAATTGAGAGTCAATAATTCTTCCTGCTGGGCTTAAGAATTCATCTAATTCTGGATCAATTTTTTCCATTCATTGTCTGTTTGTAACTTTGAATAAATCAAATAATCTGTTTGATTTAGTTTCATCTGGTCCAAATGCACGGAAGTTTGTTGGGTTTCTTTTAATGATGTCTGCAAATCATGTTCCTGCAGTAACCATATCTTGACCTTTAATTTCACCTGGTTTTGAGAATTTTAACGCAAAATCTTCTCATTTACCAAAGTTTAATGGTTTTGGATCTACACCACCATTTGTAATAGGGTGCATTCCCATTCTCTTAAATCCTTTTGGTGCAATTTCAGCTAATTCAGCTTTAAATGAACCATCTTTGTTAAATAATTCATGTGGACGGTATGACATTAATCATGCTTTTAAGTCGTCTAACATTTTTGGATTTTCTGATGTAACAGGAAGAGGAACTTGGTGAGCTCTGAAGCTTCCTTCGTATGTTAATCCATTAATTTTGTTTGGTTGTGTTCAACCTTTTGGTGTTCTAACAATAAGAGCTGGTCAAATCGGTCTTGTAGCTTGATCAGCTGGTTTTTTTCTAGCTTCTGTTTGAATTTTAAGAATTTTTTCAATAGCTAAATCAAATTTTCTAGCCATAACTTCGTGAATTCCTACTTGATCATTAACATCAGCTTCAACAAAGATAGCTTCTCAACCAAATCCTGCTAACATATCTGAAATTTCTTTGTTTGATTTTCTTGCGAAAATTGTTGGGTTAGAAATTTTTCCACCGTTAACATGAACGATTGGTAACACAGCACCATCGTTAACTGGGTTAATGAATGATGTTGCAAATCATCCAGCAGCTAAAGGACCTGTTTCAGCTTCACCATCACCAATAACTGTAGCAGCAATAATTTTTGGATTATCTAAAATTGCTCCTGTTGCATGTGAAAGTGCGTATCCTAATTCTCCACCTTCGTGAATTGAACCTGGAGTTTCAGGTGCAGCATGTGATGCTGTTCCGCCAGGGAATGAGAATCTCTTAAACATTTTTGTAAGACCATTAATGTCTTTTGTAATTTCTGGGAAAAGTTCTGTATAACTTCCATCTAAATATGAGTTAGAAATCATAACTTGTCCACCGTGTCCTGACCTTCAATGTAGAACATTTCAAGATCATATTTATTAATTAAACGGTTTAAGTGTGCGTAAATTAAGTTTTGTCCTGGAATTGTTCCTCAGTGTCCGATTGGATACATTTTAACATCCTCAGCTTTTAATTCTTCTAATAAAAGAGGATTGCTTCTTAAGTACATTTGTCCTACTGATAAGTAATTAGCAGCTCTTCATCAAGCATGTAATTTATCTAGGAATTTTTTGTCATCAAATTTTGACTTGTTCATTAATTTCTCCTTGAGTTTTTCAACTATTTTTTAGGTGACATACTTAAATAAAATATGAATTCAAATATGTATTTATATTTTAATAAAATTTTTCATAATTAAAATTTTTATTTTAGGTTTTTCATAATTTCCACAAATACCCATTTTTATATAAAATTTTTTTTTATTTTTTTTATGTTAAAATATTTCAAACTTAATAAATCTTTGGTTTTATGCGCTTTTAAAAAATCTCTTTTTTGGTAAAATTTACATGCTAAACAAGAAGATTAAGTTTAAAATGGACAGGATCTAGATGAAAGGCTAGACTTAGGTTGGTTTTAGCGCTAAAACAAACATATATATAAAAAATATAAATATTTATTTACGAAAGGAAATTATGGCAAAATTAGATTTTGACCGTAGTAAAGAACACGTTAATGTTGGTACAATTGGACACGTTGACCACGGTAAAACAACATTAACTGCTGCTATTGCTACAGTTTTAGCTAAAAAAGGATTATCAGAAGCTCGTGATTATGCTTCTATCGATAACGCACCAGAAGAAAGAGCACGTGGGATTACAATTAATACATCACACATCGAATATCAAACAGAAAAACGTCACTATGCTCACGTTGACTGTCCTGGTCACGCTGACTACGTTAAAAACATGATTACTGGTGCTGCTCAAATGGATGGTGCTATCTTAGTTGTTGCTGCAACAGATGGACCTATGCCTCAAACACGTGAACACATTCTTTTATCTAAACAAGTTGGTGTTCCTCGTATCGTTGTTTTCTTAAACAAAGTTGATATGTTAGAAGGTGAAGAAGAAATGATCGAATTAGTTGAAATGGAAATTCGTGGACTTCTTTCAGAATATGGATTTGACGGAGATAACGCTCCAATTATCCGTGGATCAGCTTTAAAAGCATTAGAAGGTGATGCAAAATACGAAGAAAAAGTTATGGAATTAATGGATGCAGTTGACTCATACATTGAAACTCCAGTTAAAGAATTTGACAAACCATTCTTAATGGCTGTTGAAGACGTATTCACAATTACAGGACGTGGTACAGTTGCTACAGGTCGTGTAGAACGTGGAACATTAAAATTAAACGACGAAGTTGAAATCGTTGGATTAAAACCTACTAAAAAAACAGTTGTTACAGGAATCGAAATGTTCCGTAAAAACCTTAAAGAAGCTCTTGCAGGGGATAACGCTGGATTATTACTTCGTGGTGTAAACCGTGAAGACGTAGAACGTGGACAAGTTTTAGCTAAACCAGGTTCAATCGTTCCTCACACAGAATTCGAAGCTGCAATTTACGTTCTTAAAAAAGAAGAAGGTGGACGTCACACTCCATTCTTCAAAAACTATAAACCACAATTCTACTTCCGTACAACAGACGTAACAGGTGGAGTTGAGTTTGATGGTGGACGTGAAATGGTTATTCCAGGTGAAAACGTTAACTTAAAAGTTAAATTAATCGCTCCTATCGCTGTAGAAGAAGGAACAAAATTCTCTATCCGTGAAGGTGGACGTACAGTTGGTGCTGGATCAGTAACAAAAATTATTAAATAATTTAAATTACAAACTACACAAACTTATAATTAATAAAAAAATAAGCAATATTTTCGTTGCTTATTTTTTTATTGATTTTTAACAAATTAGATAATTGTGAATACCATTTTGGTGTGCTATCCACTAATAAAAAAAATTACAAACAGCATTAAAATAGCTATAATTATAAATATAAATATTTATAAAGGAGAAAGATGCTTAACATTGTATTATTCCAACCTGAAATTTCGCCAAATACAGGAAATATTATTAGAACTTGCTTTGCTTTAGGGGCAAAATTACACATTATTAAACCAATTAGTTTTGACTTACATCCAAAATATTTAAAAAGAGCTGGGGCTGGAAGAATGCTTTCAGACATTAGACATGAAGTTCATGAGTCATACCAAGCGTTTTATGAAAAGTATAAGGATAAAAATATATTTTATATTACGCGTTATGGTTTAAAAACATATGAACAACAAGATTACAAAGCAGAATTAGAGCAAAATAAAGAAGTTTGATTAATGTTTGGTCGTGAATCAACAGGTATTGATAAAGAAATTCTTAAAAACAATTTAGATAATTGTTTAAGAATTCCTATGGTGTCTGCTATGCGTTCAATTAACCTAGCTAACTCTGTTTGTGTTATTGGTTTTGAAGTTATGAGACAATTAAATTGACAAAATTTATCAATTTATGAAGTTGAAAAAGGAAAAGATTTTTTACTAAATGATAATAACAAGTAAACAAAATCCAATTATTAAAAATCTTAAGAAATTACAAGATAAAAAATATCGTAATCTTGAACAAAAATTCTTAGTTTCTGGCTTTCATTTAGTTAATGAAGCATTAGAAAATGGTATTGTAAGCGAAATATTTGAATCAGATGATTCAAATAAATATCCTAATGCAACAAAAGTTAGTTATAACTTAATTAAATATCTTTCAGAAACTGAAACTCCTCAAAAAGTCATTGCTGTATGTGATAAAACAAAAGTTAAATCTTCAAAAATTAATAAAGTGATTGCACTCAATAATTTGCAAGACCCAGGCAATGTTGGAACAATTATTAGATTGGCAAAGGCATTTGCTTTTGACACTGTGATTGTTGAAAACCTTGACCCATATAATGATAAGGTTATTAGATCTTCCCAAGGTGCAATCTTTAAGTTGAATGTAATTGAAACAAAAGATTTAAAACAAAACTTAATCAAACTTAAAAATGATGGTTTTAAAGTATTTGAAACCTTATTAGATAAAAATGCAAGTAAATTAAATGATGTTCAGTTTCCAAATGAAAAACTAGTAATTGTAGTTGGCAATGAAGGAAATGGAATTAATGATGAAATTAAAAAACTCTCCGACTTAAATATTTATATTCCAATTGAATTTGAAAGCTTAAATGTTGCGGTTGCAACTGGTATAGTTTTAGACAAAGTCTACAACAGGAGGTAAAATGAATAATGATTTAAAAAAAACAGAAGAATTAATTTCCTGAATTGAAAAACAAGATTTTAGTTTATCTCTTGAGGGGTATGATGTTAATGAAATAGATAACTTTATGAACCATTTAGTTTCATGAGTCAGAATGTTAGAAAGCAATAACATGGATCTTAAGAAAAGAATTTTAGAGCTCGAACAAGAAATAACAAATAAGAATATGCAAAATGCTAAAAATGAATTTGAAATCCAAAGATATAAAACAATAATTAAACAATTGGAGAAAGTCAATGAATCAAGAAAATAATGAAACAAAATACAACAACCTAATTCAATGGTACCCTGGACATATGGCTAAGGGTTTTAGAGAAATCAAAGATACAGCAACATTAGCAGATATTTTTATTGTTGTTCTAGATGCAAGAGCGCCAATTAGTTCATATAATGAAGATTTTGATCAAATCGCACCACAAAAACCGAGGCTCTTCATTATTACAAAAAGTGACTTAATGGACCCTAAGAAAAAAAGTATTATTACAGCAAGGTTTAAAAATGAACATGTGCTTTGACTTGATTTAAGAAATGGCTCTTCCAAAAAGATTATTCTTAATAAAATCAAGGAAATGAGCAAAGAACGTATTAAAAGAAATCAAGCCAAAGGAATGATTCAAACTAAAATTAAGTCATTTGTTGTTGGGGTTCCAAACTGTGGAAAAAGCACACTTATTAATTTAGTCTCTGAAAAAGCAAGTTTAAAAGTTGCTAATTTCCCTGGTGTTACTCGTGAGAAAAAATGGGTTGTTAACGGTGAATTCTTATTTTTAGATACCCCTGGTATTTTATTACCTAAGTTCACTGACCAAGAGCCAGCTATCAAATTATTAGCAATTGGTGCTATTAAAGTAGAAAACTTTCCAACTGAGTTTGTAGCAATTCAAATTTGAAAATTAATGTCTAAGTATTATCCAGAAAAAATTCAGGCGTTAGAAATGAAACCTTCAGATGATGAAATAGAAATTTATGGATTATTTAGAGACTATGCAAATAAATTCAAGTTCTTTAAAGAACAAGGTAAATTAGATGTTGATAAAGCACAAAAACACTTTATACAATGAGTTAAAAATATGAAAGGTGTAACCTTTGACTAATAAAAGTTTTGAAATAATTATTAAAAAATCTCGTTTTATTTCATATGTCTTTCCGATTAAAGACAAAAATGAAATAAAACCAATTATTGCAGAACTTGCAAAAGAAAATAAAAAAGCAAGGCACGTATGTTATGCATACCGTTTGATTATAGACGGTGTTGAAAATGCAGGATTTAATGATGATGGTGAACCTAAACACACAGCAGGGAAACCTATATATGATATTTTAAGAATTAAAGAGTTAGACAATGTGCTAGTCGTGGTGATTAGATATTTTGGCGGAATTATGCTTGGCGCAGGCGGATTAACTAGAGCATATCGTGAAAGTGCTAAAATAGCCATTGAAGATTACATAAAACAATAAGGAGTTAATATGATTAGAAATTTAAAAGATGAATCAAATAAAATGCAATTATTAAAACCAGCATTTGAAGGACATGAATTTCCTTCATTTGTAGGTAGAAAAAACGCAAAAGTTACTGACAATTTAGAAAGCGAAGTTTCATATGTTTATTTAGACAAAGAACACCAAACATGATATGAATTCAACAATTGATTTAGTGCATTTGCTGCTTCACACCAAAGAGATTACTTAGTTGATGTGGAAGCATTTGCAAAATATTTTGAATACAATGAATTATTAAGAATGTTTATTTCAAAAATTGAATTTGCAAAAGCTAAATTATTCAAAAAAACAAATATTAATGAAACTGAAAAAGAAAATGTTTTAGAACTTTTAGTTAAGGATGAAACAAAAGAAATTAAAGAATTAGTTAAAAAAGTAAAATTAATTGCTTCAGCTGTAACAAAAACAAGAAACTTACAAATCATGCCTGAAAACTTCTTAAACTCAGAAATCCTTGCTTCTGAGATCGTTAATGATTTCTCAGGTATTGAAGGTTTAAAAGTTGAAGTCTTAACTAAAAAGGAAATTCAAGACTTAAACATGGGATTATTACTTTCAGTTAACAAAGGAAGTACACACGAACCAAGAGTTGTTGTCATTTCATATAACGGAGACAAAAGAAGCAAAGAACATACATCTATCGTAGGTAAGGGTATTACATTTGATACAGGTGGAGTTAACACAAAAGGTTACCACATGGATGGTATGAAATATGATATGTCAGGTTCAGTAATTGCAGCATATGCTGTTAAAACACTTGCTCAATTAAAAGCTAAAGTTAATGTATCGGCTGTTATGTGTATTACTGATAACAGGATTAATGCTGATGCTTCATTACCAGAAAATGTTTATCAATCAATGAGTGGAAAATGAGTTGAGGTAGTTGATACTGATGCTGAAGGTCGTTTAGTACTTGCTGATGGTATTTATTATGCTGCTGACAAATTGAAAGCTACAACTATTTTAGATGTTGCTACATTAACAGGAACAATCATTACTTCATTATCAAATGTTTACACTGGTATTTGATCAACAAACGAAGATAAATGAGCAATATTTGAAAAATCAGCTAAAAAAGCACAAGAAAAAGTATGAAGAATGCCCTTACACAAAGACTTCCACAAAGGCAATACAGGATCAAAAGTTGCTGATTTAGCAAGCTGATCAAAAACTGTTAGACAAGATTCTTCACAAGCTGCTATGTTCTTAAAAGAATTTACTAAAGATGTTGATTTCATTCACTGTGACGTTGCTGGTACAGCTGATAAAAATGGTGAACCACAAGGTGCATTAGTTGCTACATTAGTAGAATTTGTTTTAGACCTACAAAAATAATTTATAAAACACAACTTAAATTAACTTAATAATTAAAATAATATAAAATATAAACATACAAAAAATGTATTTGAAAGGAATATTATGAAACTTAATAAAGTTGATAACACAAGGAACGCTTCAATGTTACTTAAAGCGGTTTTCAAAGGTCAAGAATTACCTAAAAACTTACTTGAGAAAAATAATGTAGTAAGTGACTTTTTCGATAAAAACGAATCACTTGTTTTCTTAGGTGAAGAGAAAAACTACAAATATGAATCATTATTTGGGTTTGCTAAATCATTCTTTGCCTCACAAGCAAGAGATTACCAAATCGATTTAGATTCATTTGTTAAAGGTGAATTAAACTTATCACATGTTGTAGCAGCATTTGTAAATGCATATAACTATGTAAACGCTGATATTTACTCAGCTAAAACTTCTAAAAAACCAGAAGTATTTAATATAAGCTTATTCTCACAAGCTAATGAATCAGAATACAAAGATGCATTAAACAAAGCAAGCATTCTTTCAGAAGCTGTTAATTATGCAAGAAACTTACAAATCACACCTCCAAACATTTTAAACTCAGAAAAATTAGCAGATGAAGTTTTAAATGAATTAAAACAATACGATAACTTAAAAGTTACAGTATTAAACAAAAAACAAATTGAAGAACTTAAAATGGGATTATTACTTTCAGTTAATCGTGGAAGTGTGTATGAACCTAGAGTGGTTGTTATTGAATACAACGGAAACAAGGAATCAAATGATAAAACAGTTTATGTAGGTAAAGGTATTACATTTGACTCTGGTGGTTACTCATTAAAACCAGGTCGTTCAATGCTTGGTATGAAATTTGACATGTCAGGTTCAGTATTTGTAGCTAGTGCTATGAAAGCTATTGCGCAATTAAAACCTCAAACAAACGTTGCAGCAATTATGTGTATTACAGACAACAGAGTTAATGGAGATGCTTCATTACCTGATTCAGTATGAACAAGTATGAATGGTAAAACAGTTGAAATTAACAACACTGATGCTGAAGGTCGTTTAGTTATGGCTGATGGTATTACATACGCAGTAAGAAACTTAAAAGCAACAAGGATTGTTGATGTTGCTACATTAACAGGGGCTATCTTAGTAGCTTTAGGAAGCACATATACAGGTGTATGAGCAACAACAGAACAAGCTTGAGAAGAATTAAAACAAGCCGCTGATCAACAGCATGAACTTGTATGAAGAATGCCTTTAGATGAAGCTTTTGCTAAAGAAATCAAAAACACACCAGTTGCTGATCTTAAAAACACAGACTTAAGTGGAGCAGGTGGAGGTAGCTCATCAGCTGCTATGTTCTTAAAAGAATTTACAGAAGATGTTGAATATATTCACTTAGATGTTGCTGGTACAGCAGAGCAAGGTGGAAGACCTACAGGTGTTATGGTTAAAACATTAGTTCAATTAGCTTTAAATAGTAAAAAATAATAAAATAATTATAAAAAGTTAAATTTTTGACTCTTTTTGTTTAAAAATTTAACTTTATTTATTTTTTGTGTATAATAATTACATAAAGAAAGAGGTACTTATGTTACGTGAAGTAAACGCACAAGAAGCTTTAGAATCAATTAAAAGCGGTAAAAAATTATTAGTTTTCCACGCATTATGATGTGGTCCATGTAGAATGTACAAATCTACATTAGAAGAACTTGCTGAGAAAAATGGTGTTGAAGTTTTAAGAGTTAACATCGAAGAAAACAGAGAATTTGCAACACAAGCTGGTGTTCGTTCAATTCCTTACTCACAAGTTTACGAAGATGGAAAAATGACAAAAGACTTACTTGGTTTTAGAACATATGATGATTTAGTTTCAGAACTTTCAGATTTTGTTAACAAAAAATAAAACAAAAATTCAAGTCTTATGGCTTGAATTTTTGAATAAAAAAACTCACTTAGTGAGATATGGTGCCGACAACTGGACTTGAACCAGCGACCCCTTCCTTACCATGGAAGTGCTCTGCCTGCTGAGCTATGACGGCAACTTTCTTTGTTATTATATCAAAATATATTTATGGTTTAATTAAATTAAAGGAGTAAAATGTTTAATAAAGAAAAAAGATTAAAAGAGCTTACAGAATTACAATATAAAATCACTCAAGAGGGTTACACAGAAAGACCTTTTACAAATGAATTTGATAATCATTTTGAAAAAGGTATTTATGTAGATATAGTTGATGGAACACCACTATTCAAGTCAACTGATAAATACAATTCAGGATGTGGATGACCTGCTTTCAGTAGACCGATTAATGATAGCGTTATTAACGAGTTCATGGATTACTCACACAATATGAAAAGAGTTGAAGTTAAAAGTAAAAATGCTGATTCTCACCTAGGACATGTATTTAACGATGGACCTAGAGATAAAGGTGGCTTAAGATATTGTATTAACTCAGGTTCTTTAAGATTTATTCCATTTGATCAACTAGAACAAGAAGGATATCAAGATCTAATAACTTTATTTGATGAAGAATAAAAGATACCTCCCACCCAGGGAGGTATTTGTTTTATCAAGTTTTAATAACTTTTTTAAGTGTGTTTCATAAGTTTTTATCAAGTGAAGTATGCCCTGCTTTATCTACTAAATGAAGTTTTGATTTAGGTAATTGCTTATGCAATAAATAAGCACCAATTGGTCTACAATCAATGTCTTGTCTACCATGAACAATATCAATTTCAATATCTTTTAAAATCTTAGCGTTCTCTAAAATATAATTATCTGTTTCAAAGAAGCACTTATTTATAAAATAATAAACTTCCATTTTAGCAACTGCTAAATTATCATCGATATCTGACTTACTAAGTCTTTTTTTAGGCTTAAAAGATCTAATTGAAACAAGACTGCGTTCTCAATTAGAAAAGATTCTAGCACCTTCTTCTTGTTCGTGTTTGGTACCATTTTTAAATAAATAATGATATTTTTCAAGTACAGACTTACCAGGGTATTTATTAACAAAGTTTTTGTATTCTTCAAAAATATCTGGGTAAAAATCACTTGCGCCATTTGCTTCATATAGATAATCAATATCTTCTTGGCGACCCAAAAACAATGCACGAAGCAATATTTTAGACACATTTTGAGGATATTTTAATGCATACATTAAAGCAAGTGTAGTACCTCAACTACCACCAAATAAATGAATTTTATTTAACTTAAGATGTTTCCTTAAAATTTCAATATCATCAACTAAAGTATGAGTATTATTTTCTTGTAATTCAAGGAAAGGTAAGCTTTTACCAACACCTCTTTGATCCATGAATATTAATTTAAATTTGTTAAGGTCAAAGAGTTCTTTAAGTATATAAGTACTTCCACCACCTGGCCCACCATGTATTATGAAAACAGGTATCCCTTCTTTGCTTCCATGTATTTCATAATAAACCTTATGAATGTTAGAAACTCTTATGTAATTAGATTCTATTAATGAATTATTATAAAGGTTTTTCATTTGTTTCATCTGGTCTTGAAAATACGTAGTAACCATTTTCAGTTACTAAAACATCATCTTCAATTCTAGCTCCGCCAAGCCCTTCAATATAAATTCCAGGTTCAACTGTAATAATCATACCTGGTTCTAAAACTGTTTCAGCTCTTGAAGACACTGAAGGTAGTTCATGTACATCAATACCAAGCCCATGCCCTGTTGAGTGTGTAAAGTATTCTGCATAACCTTTTGAAGCTATATAGTCTCTACAAATTCTGTCAATATCACTTGTTTTAACACCAGGACGAACAGCTTTTCTACCTAATGCAGCGGCTTCTTTTACAATTTGTAAAATTTCTTTTGCTTTTGGATTTGCTTTAGCTTCATCACCAATAAAGAATGTTCTTGTGATATCAGCTGTATAACCTTTATATTTAGCCCCAAAGTCCACTTTTAATAAATTATTATCTTCAATTAACTTATCTGTTGGGTGATGATGTGGTTCAGCTGAAGAAGCAGCTGATGCAATGATTTCATCAAATCCTTCTTTATCTCCACCATGCTTTTTAAGTAAAAAGTTTAACATTGCAGCGGCATCTTTTTCACTAACACCTGGTTTTACTCATTGCTTGAACTCTTCTAATGCTGAAAGTGAAATATCAACTACTTTTTGCATTATTTTTAATTCTTCTTTTGATTTAACAATACGTAATTCTTGTGCATTTACTCATACAATTTCTTTAGGTTTAACTAAACTAATAATACGATCTTGAACTTGTTTGATTAAGTAATCTTCTTCTAAAGCTATTTTAGAGAATTTTCTTTCTTCAAATCATTTTTTCATTAAATTACCTTGAATCAAAACAATATCAACGTTTTTTGCAAATTTTGTAGCATACTCAATGTATCTACCATCTACAAATAAAGTTGCCTTATCTTTTTCAATAACTATAAATCCATCAGTTGTTTCAATTCCTGAATATCATAATCTTGTTTGTGGTGCTTCTGAAATTAAAGCATCAACACCATGTTCTAAAAACATTTTTTCTAATCTTCTTCTGTCCATATTTTGTCCTTTCAAGTATATTTAAATTTTATTAAATTTACCAATTAAAGTTAATAAAAAAAGAACGAAAAGTTCTATTTTTTTTCTTTATGATTTGTGTGAGCATTACATTTTGAACAATATTTAATTAATTCAACTTTTTCAGGATGGTTTTTCTTGTTCTTTTTAGAAATGTAGTTTTCCATTTTGCAATTTTGACATGCTAATGTGTATCCTTCTCTTGCCATTTTTGCTCCTTTATATTATTTTGTTTAAAACATTTGAAATGAATAATTTAAATTATATATTAAAAAACATTTTTCAAAAATTAAAAATTTCTAATGTCACTTAAAATTATTGATTCAAATTTTTATTTGTTTCTGTTCATGAATTTTAAGATGAACATATTTATTTTTTAATCATAATATAAATATAAGTTATTATTTTTACAGACTTTTTGATTCATTTTAATTTTTTAAAAGTAGCTTGAAAATATTAGTGACAATAACGAGAAAAATGAATTAAAAAATAAGTTAAACAAAAGTTCACTACACTTGCTGTAAATTCTGTTAAAAGAGAAGCTATTGATTATAAATTAGCTACCAAAAACAAGCATATAATGCACTTTTAAGAGCTAATTTAGAAGAAAGAGGTGGTTTAAGAGAAGGAGATAGAGTTAAAGAATGAATTGATAAAAGTTTCCGCATAGAACTTTCGGATTGATGAATTGGAATTATTGTTGATTCTAACATGGATATTAAGGCTAAATATAAGTGAGTAAATGATATTGCTTTAACAGTTGACGATATTAATGCAATAAAAATCTTATTAAATAGATTTAAAGAACAAGATCATACAGAAATATTAAAAAGAATTAACGATGAACCACATGACGTATACATTGTTCCTCGTGATTTGTTACAAATAAATGAAATATATAATGAAAATACTTTTTTCATTAAACATAATGCTTAACGTTTTTTATTTACTTTAAATTGCATAGAAAAAGCAATCTATAATGAATATAGATTGCTGGTATATCTTATTTTTCATCAAATTGTGATTTGTATAAATTATAGTAAAAGCCTTTTTGTTCTAGTAGTTCGTCATGTGTACCTTGTTCAATTATTTTACCTTGGTCAATAACAATTATTTTATCTGCGTTTTTAATAGTGCTTAATCTATGAGCAATAATAAATGAAGTTTTATATTCCATTAAGTGCAACATTGAATCTTGAACTAATCTTTCAGTACTTGAATCAATGTTAGAAGTAGCTTCATCTAAAATCAAAATGTTTCTGTTAGACAAAATTGCTCTTGTCAATGAAATAAGTTGTTTTTGACCTTGTGAGATGTTTGCTCCATTATTTTCAATCATTGTATGATATCCATTTTCCATACCTAATATAAAGTCATGTGCTTTAGTCAATTTAGCAGCATTAATAATTTCTTCTTCTGTTACATTAGGGTTAGAAATTTTAAGGTTATCAATAATTGTTTCATTGAATAAGAATGAATCTTGTAAAACAATTGTTAGGATTTCTCTAAGATTGTTTGTATCAATTTCTTTAAGCTCAAAGCCATCGATTTTGATGCTTCCATCATTATAATCATAGTATTTTGATAGTAAGTTAATAATTGTTGTTTTACCAGCGCCTGTAGGTCCTACAATAGCGATTTTTTGACCCCTATGAGCTTTGAAAGAGGCATCATTTAATTGGTATTTATTTGATTCCTCAAGGTATTTGAAATATACATTTGAAAATTCTACTTCACCTTTAACTGATTTATATTCAAATTGATTGGTTTTATCATTAAAGAATTTTCATGAGTAAAATCCGTACGGATCATCATGTGATGTTTCTTGTAAAAGAGAGTTTTCATTGTTAAATGAAACTTTAACAATTTTGATTTTTTGGTTTTCTACAAGAGGTTCTTTTTCTTGTAATAACTTGTGGATTCTTGTTGTAGAAGCAACCCCTACCTGTGCATTGAAGATTGTTCCAAGTGCATTTTGAAATGGACCTAAAAAGTTTCAATTAAGTGAGATAAATGTAACAATTAGTCCAGGGGTAAAAATCATTGTGTTTTCACCAATAATTCCAGGTATCCCTCAAACTTCTTCACCTTTTAAATAAAAGATCGCAGCTAAAGCAGTGATTATTAAGATAATCGAGTTAGACATGATATTGTAAATAGTTTCAAAACTTCTTGCTATCATGTCACTTTTGAATGCTGTATCTCTAATTTCTTTTGTAATTTTTTGAAATTGAGATAACAATTCACTTTGTTTATCAAATGAGTTAGTGATTTTAGTATTTGCCAAGGTTTCTTCAACAAATGCATTAAGTTTACCAAAAGCATTTCTCACATAAATAAAGTGTGGCTGTGCCTTTTTAATTAAAAACCCTATAGCTGCAAACATTATTAAAGTAATTGGGATAACAATTAATGTTAATTTAGTTGATACAATAAACATCATTATTATTGAGATAAAAATATTAATTGCAGCATTAATAACTGCAGAAAAAACTTGGTTTAGTGAAAATGCTACGTTAGTGATGTCTACAATCAATGTTGAAATTAAATCTCCGGCTTTGTTTTTATCATAAAAGTTAATATTAAGTTTTAACATTTTCCTTACTAATCTTGTTCTTATTTTAGCGGCTGAATTAAAACTTACTTTTACAAAAACTATTGATTCTATATACCTGAATATTCCATATAAAATAAAACAAACTAATAAAGCACCTAATGTTCAAAAGAATCTTGTAGTTTCAAAATCACTTGCTTGAACTCCGTTTTTTGCTAATGGTTCAAAGAATTGTGAAACAATTGAACCAATTAGAAAACTTCCTGTGATATATGAAATGGCATTAATTAATGAAAATAATGTTCCAAGCCAAATTAACTTTTTAAAATCAGATGCAAATGAAAAAAGAAGTTTTAATGTTTTTCAAGTTGATACTTTTTCTTTATGTTCCATAACTTCCTTTCTTACTGATTTAATTGATTTTTATATACATCTTCATATCATGGACATGAAGCTACTAATTCTTCATGTGTACCACTTGCAATGATTTTTCCATTATCAAGCACAATGATTTTATCTGCATGTTTAATTGAGTTAATTTTTTGAGAGATTATAACTGTAGTACAGTTATAACTTTCATTAATATTGTTAATAACTTTTTTTGTTGTTATATTATCAAGGGCGCTAGTTGTATCATCTAAAATAAGAACTTTTGGCTTAGTTAGTAAAGTTCTAGCGATTGATAACCTTTGTTTTTGACCACCAGAAAGGTTTTTACCTCTTTGTTCTATTTTATGATCAAATGTATCTGAGAAACTATTAATAAACTCTGAAGCGCAAGCAGCATTTGTTGCATAATTTAATTCTTCTTGTGAAGCATCTTCTTTTGCAAATAATAAGTTAGTTTTAACTGTTCCTGAATATAATAATGCTTCTTGATAAACAACCCCAACACTATTGTGTAAACTTCTAGAATTAATTTGCGAAACTTCTTGGCCATCTATCAAAATGTTTCCTTGCGAATATTTCATATTATTAATAAGTAAGTTAGCAATTGTTGATTTACCAGAACCTGTAGGTCCTATAATACCTAATGTTTCACCTTCGTTAATTTTGAAGTTAATATTTTCTAATGCATAATGTTCAGCTGTATCAAAATATTTAAATGAAAAGTTTTTGAATTCAATCGAGTAATTTGATTTATTTGGATCTAAAATTTTACCTTCTAATACTTTAAGGTTATCATATTTAGCATCAAGAATTTCGATAATTCTTTTTGAAGAAACTTTAGCTCTAAAGAAAGTTCCTAAGAATTGTCCAAACATCGAAACTCCTAAAGCCATCATAAATTCATACTCAATAAAAGTATTAATTTTAGCAATTAATTGTGGAATATCTTGATTCGGGTTATCAATAAATAATTTATATGATCCAATAAAGATTAAAACAACAATTAAGTTAACTGAGAAAAAGAAAAAAGGCATACTGATCGCAAATATATTAAAGATTTTAGTATTGTTACCTAGTCATTTAGTATTTGCATCATTAAATTTATTAAATTGGTATTCTTGTAAATTATAAGCTTTGATAAATCTAGCACCTAAGATTGTTTCATTAACAGCTTTGGTATTTGCTTCTAATGTTGCTCTTCCTTTTTTGATTAAAGGCATAACTTTAATTAAAATATAAATAATTGAACCAACTAATAAAGGCACAATTGCAACAATAGTTAAAGTTAATGTTAAATCAGTAACTAAAGCAAATGTAAGACCAAAAGCAATAAATAATGGTGCTTTAATTAAGGCCGATGTAGCACCAATCAAGAAGTCTCAAAAGATTGCAACATCATCATCAACTCTTGTAATTAAACTTTCAACAGTGAAGTGCGAAATATCTTTAAGACTAAGTTTTTGATATTTTTTATATAAGCTATCACGGTAAAAATTGGACGCATTTTCACCTGCTCAAATAATTATTCATAAACTCACAAATGAAGTAATAGCGCCTAAAACAATTAAAGTAACTGTAATGGAAATTAAAAATGTTAGTGCCTTTTGAAATGTATTTGTTGCAAATATAACATGTTTAAATAAGTGAATTGAAAATTCAGAGTCCTTATTAATTAATAATGGCAAGAATTGCGAAATGAAGATTGGTGTCATCATTGTCAAACCAACATTAATCAATAAAACAAATATTCCCAAGAAAAATTGAAACTTTGTTTTTCTTGGTAAAATTTTGAACATTTTTATCATCATTAACCCCTTTCTAATAAATCAAATATATTTACAATTTTACTAATTTCTAGCTATTTTCAAAATAGACAAAAAGTTTTAAAAAAGTCCACTTGCAGTGGAAATTTCATTTAATTATTAGTGTGAAGAAATACTAAAAAAGTGTATAAAAAAATGGCGATCACGAGAGGATTCGAACCTCTGACCACAAGCTTAGAAGGCTCGTGCTCTGTCCAGCTGAGCTACGCGACCACGCTAATATATTTTAGCATATTTAATATAAGTTTAGAAAAAATTATTTATAATTTTTATTAATTATATTAATAACTAAAAACAAAGAGGTAAGTATGGAAAAAGCCAAAAGAGTTGTAATAGGAATGAGTGGTGGAGTCGATTCATCTGTAGCAGCATATTTATTAAAACAGCAAGGTTATGAAGTTGTTGGTTTATTTATGCGTAATTGAGATAGTTTAGCGAACAATGACATTTTAGGTAACAACACATTAGATTCAAATATCTGTACTCAAGAAATTGATTATAATGATGCCAAATTAGTAGCTGATAAATTAGGCATCCCGCTTTATAGAGTTGATTTTGTTCATGAGTATTGAACAAATGTCTTCCAAAACTTTATTGATGAATATAAAAAAGGAAGAACTCCCAACCCGGATATTTTATGTAACAAGTATATTAAGTTCAACTCATTTGCAGATCACGCTTTTAACGAACTTAAAGCTGATTATATAGCAATGGGACATTATGCTAAAGTTGAAGAAGGTCACTTATTTAGAGCTAAAGATGAAAATAAAGATCAAACTTATTTCCTTGCTCAATTAACTAATGAACAACTTAAAAAAGTTATAATGCCTCTTGCAAATTTAGAAAAACCCGAAATTCGTCAAATCGCAGCTGAGCTTGGATTAGCAACAGCAAGCAAAAAAGATTCAACAGGAATTTGTTTTATTGGAGAAAGAAACTTTGGACAATTCTTACAAAACTATATCCCAGCACAAGAAGGAGATATTGTTGATATTACAACTAATAAAAAAGTTGGCAAACATGTTGGGTCATTTTACTACACAATTGGACAAAGAAAAGGATTGAACCTTGGTGGTATGAGTGAGCCATATTATGTTTGTGGACATAATATTAAAGAAAACATTGTTTATGTTGCACCAAGCTCAAGACCAGAGTACTTATACTCAGATAGTTTAATTGCTTCAGGTTACACATTTAATAATAATGAATTTGATAAAAATAATTTAACTGCTAAATTTAGATATCGCCAAAAAGATATTCCAGTTTCAATTGAAATTTTAAATGATCAACAAATTAAAGTTTCTTATCCTTCAAAATCATCGGCAGTTACACCAGGGCAACAAATTGTATTTTATGATGGTGATAAATGTATTGGTGGTGCAACCATTGATGAATTATTTATAAATGATAGAAAAATAACATACTTATAGGAGAATTATGAATTCAAAATTAATTAGAGAAAAATGATTAAAGTTTTTTGAAGGTAAAGAGCACTTTATTGTTCCTTCAAAAAGTTTAGTTCCACAAAATGACCCTTCATTATTATGAATTAACAGTGGAGTTGCTACTTTAAAAGATTACTTTTCAGGAAAAAAAGTACCACCTGCAAGAAGGTTAACAAACTCACAAAAAGTTATTAGAACAAATGATATTGAAAATGTCGGAGTAACAGCAAGACACCACACATTTTTTGAAATGTTAGGAAACTTCTCAATTGGTGATTACTTCAAAAAAGAATCAATTGAATTTGCTGCTGAATTCTTGCTTAAAGAACTTAAGTTAGAAAAAGATAAACTTTACTTTACATACTACTTTGATGACTTAGAAACAAAAAACCTTTGAATAGCTCAAGGATTTGATGAATCACACATGATTCCAGGTGATAAAAGCACCAACTTCTGAGAAGTTGGTTCAGGACCTTGTGGACCAAACACAGAAATATTTTATGACCGTGGTGAAAAATACGATACTAGAGGAATTGAGTTACTTAAAAATGATATTGAAAATGATAGATATATTGAAATTTGAAATATTGTTTTCTCAACATTTAACTCAGATGGAGAAGGTAACTATATAGAATTAAAGCAAAAAAACATTGATACAGGGGCTGGTTTTGAGCGTATTGTTTCTATTTTACAAGACGCCCCAACAAACTTTGATACAGATTTATTCTTGCCAATTATTAAAGAAATTGAAAAATATACTAAATTTAGATATCAAACAGAAAACTACTTTATTAAAGATAAAGCACAGGAAGAAATTAATACATATTTTAAAATTATCGCAGACCACATGAGAACTGTAGTGAATGCTATTTCTGATGGGGCTAAACCATCAAATGTAGGTCGTGGGTATATTATTAGAAGACTTATTAGAAGAAGTTTATATGTTGCTATGCTTTTAGATATTAATGAACCAATCTTGCACAAACTTGTAGAAGTTGTTAAATCAACATTGCCTTATGAATATGAAACAGAAAATATCATCAAAATTATTATTGATGAAGAAGAAGCATTTTCAAGAACAGTTGAAAATGGTAAACAACTTTTAAATGACCATATTCAAGAAGGTCAAAAAGTTTTTGATGGTGCTTTAGCATTCAAATTATTTGAAACATATGGTTTCCCTATTGAATTAACTGCAGAAATCTTACAAAAAAGAAACATCGAAATTGATTATAAATCATTCAATCAAGCTAAAGAAAAACATGCAGATGCAAGTAGAGGAAAACAAGTATCTGGAATGGATAAAGTAATTAACTCATTAACTATCTTAAAAGAAAAAGTTGATCAATTTATTGGTTATGAACACCAAACATCCGAATCTAAAATTTTATATTTATTAGATACAGAAAATAAAATTAAAGAATCTAAAGGTATTTCATATTTAGTATTAGATAAAACACCATTTTATGCAACAAGTGGGGGTCAAAAACACGATAGAGGATACATTCTTCAAAACAACAATAAACTTGTTATTTTAGATGTGTTTAAAGATAAATACGGAAACCACATTCATAAAGTAGAAGGAAATATTAATTCACAAGACCCTGTTAAATGTTTTGTTGATAAAGACATTAGATTAGGGCTTGAGAGAAACCACTCTGGTACACACTTCTTATTTAGTGCTTTAAGAAATGTTTTAGGTACACAAATTAAGCAACTTGGTAGTGATAATAATGAAGAACGTTTAACATTTGACTTTCCTGCTGATCAAAAACCAACTGAAACAGAAATTAAAGAAATCGAAAATTTAGTTAGAAGCTACATTAAAATGCATTCTGATAGACACTACTTAATAATGACAACTGATGAAGCTAAAGAAATTGGTGCAATTATGACTTTAGAAGAAGCGGAATACATGGATCCTAAAGCGGTTAGAATCGTTAAATTTGATAATATTACAGCTGATTTATGTGGTGGTACACACTTAGCAAATTCATCAAAATTAGAAAACTTCAAAATTACAAACGTCGAGAAAAAAGCTGCTGGAGTATTTAGAATTAGAGCAATTTCATCAAATGACTTAGTTAATGAATACCTTTCAGAAGAACTTGATAAATTGATTTTAGAAGTTGAAAAATTAATCGACAGAAATATTGATTTAAAAGCATCATATTCATTTGATTTAAACATTCCTAAAGATAAGGAAGAAGCAATTGAATATATTAAAAATGCAATTGAAACAGTTAGAAAAGACTTTATTGCACTCAACAAAGAAAAAGAAAGCTCATTTGAATTTGATTATGAAAATATTGCTTTTGAAGTCGTAAATGGAAAACAAGTTTACTTCTCTAATTCATTATCAAAAGAGAACTTAAAAACTGTTGCTTCAACACTTAGAGAAAAATACAATGATGCAATCTTTATTTTGGTAAGTAATGACGCACAGGATGCAATGTTAGTAGTCGCTTCAAAATCATTGAACTCAAACTTAGTTGCACAAGAAATATTCAAGAAATTCAATGGACGTGGTGGAGGAAACGCGATTTTATCAATGGGTAAAATTGCAAATCCAGACATCAAAGAATTTGTTCTAAACGAGTTAAAATGAGAAAACTAGGGCTTGATATTGGGTCAGCATCATGTGGTTTTGCGATCACTGATGAATCAGAAATTATTGCAACATCATTAGTCAATTTAAAATTTAATGAACGCGATTTTGAGCAAATTTATAAACAAATTGAGCAATATCTTAAAGAATACAAAATTGATGGTTTTGTAATAGGTTATCCCTTAAAAATTGATGGACAAAAAAGTAGCACAACTTTAATGGTTGAAGAAGTTGCAAGCCAAATTAAAGAAAAATTTGGGTTACCAATGATGTTTATTAATGAACAATATTCAACTAAAAAAGCACATGATATTATGATTGATGCTGGTTTATCTAGACAAAAAAGAAAGCAAAAGAAAGATAAATTAGCTGCACAAATTATTTTGCAAGATTACTTAGAATATTACAGATACAAATGAGGTAAATAATGAAACTATGGTTAGGTATTAGTGCAATTGTTGCGTTTGTAATTGGTTTTGGTATTTATTTTGGAATCATCATTTGAACTAAAAGATATACTAAAAAATATGTTGAAAAAGCGCAACGTGAAGCAATTGAACAAATTAGGTCATTAAGAAATGAAATTGGTATTTTACCTTTTGAATTAGAAAACTATTTTAAAAATAAAGTTAATGCATATGATATCGAAGGTATTATCAACACAGTTTTCTTAAACAAATATAACTCTAAGTTAATTATTGCCAATAATGAAGAATTCAGTTTTGCTTGTGTAAGTTTAAAAACTAATGGTGAAACATATTATGAAGTAGATGAATTTGATTTAGAAAAATATAACAAAGCAAGATTAGAAAAACCTGAGTTATTTCCAAATCAAATATCAATGTACCAAGGTCAAAATATTGATTTTTTAGGTGTATTCGAATCAAAACAATCATTAGATGACTTGTTCAATAATTATTTTGATAAGTTAAATGAAAATGGAATGTTAGCTATTTCTCTAAAAAAATATTCTAGAAAAGACTTGTCAAATTTACTTGAGACATTAAAACATAAAAAGATTCAACATGAAATTTCTTATATTTCAACTAGATTTCTTTTTATTACTAATAAAAAACAATAAATATAGTAAAATAAAGCATATACAATTTATGGAGTAATTATGAGCGATACAAATAACAAAAGAATAATTTTATCTCAAGAAAAATTCAATGAATACAAAAAAGAATACGACCGTTTAATTAACTTTGAACGTCCGGCTGTTCAAGAAGCTTTAAAGGAAGCACGTGCACAAGGTGACCTTTCAGAAAATGCTGAGTATGATGCAGCTAGAGAAAAACAAGGTATTGTTGAAGGACGTATTAGAGAACTTGAAGCAATTTTAGACCAAGCTGATATTATTTCTTCAAATGCAAATAAAACAGATGAAACAATCAGTATTAACTCACGTGTTGAATTCCACAACCTTGAAAGAAATACAATTGAAACAATTCAAATTACAGGATCACACGATTCAGATCCATTTGAAGGTAAAATCTCTACACAAAGCCCATTAGCTATTGCTATGTTAGGTAAAGTTGCTGGTGAAGAAGTGGAAGTTGAAGCTCAAAAGAAATTCATGATTAAAATTTTAAAAGTAGAACACTTATAATAATATAAGACCGTATTTTCTTGCGGTCTTTTTTATAAAGAAAGGATTAATATGAAAAAACACCCAATGATTAAAGAAATTTTATATTCACAAGAATTTATTGAAGAAAAAATCTTAGAGTGCTCAAACTGAGTAAATGAAACTTATAAAGATTCAAAAGATTTAATAATAGTTGCTTTATTAAAAGGTTCAATTCCATTTTTAGCACAATTAATTAAAACAGTTGAAGTAGACCACTCAATTGACTTTATTACAGCTAGTAGTTATGCAGGTTCACATGCCACATCAGGTAGTGTTAAAATCATTATGGATTTAGCGCAAGACATAGAAGGCAAAGATGTTTTAATCGTTGAAGATATTATTGATAGCGGAATTACCCTAGACAAAATTAAAAATATGCTATTAAGCCGTAAGCCAAAATCATTTAAAATTTTAACTTTAATGGATAAACCACATAATAGAAAAACAGCTCTTAAAGCAGATTATTCAGGATTTTTAGTAGAAGACAAATTCCTTGTCGGATTTGGTTTAGACTATAAAGAAAAGTTAAGAAACCTACCTTACATTGGGGTTTTTGATGAAAAATTCTTAAAATAACTTGGAAAAGTTATTTTTTTATCCAAAAATAACAGGAAGTTAACTTTTTTACTCTTGATATATCAAGTATGTGGTAATATTAGTAAATATTAAAAAAGGAGGAATATGAAAAATCATAAAAAAATCGGACTATTGTTATCTATGATGATGATTATTGGTTCTGTTGTTGGAATTGGAATTTTCTTTAAGAACGGTTCAGTTTCTAAAGCCGTTGATGGCGATGGTATTTCATGACTATTAGCTTGAGTTCTTGGTGGATTAATTTCTATTGCAGCAGCTATTAACTTCGCTGAAATTGGATCATTTTCAAATTCAAAATTTATCGGACTAAGTAACTGAGTTTATAAAGTCACAAGAAAAAAAGAATTAGGATACCATGTTTCAATATCGTATGCAATTTTCTATTGAGGAATATTAAATACGGTAATTGGTATTTTTGCTTCAGAGGCTTTATTTTATTTCTTTGTATCAATTCATGTAGTTGACAAGGATTCAATAAAAATCTGAATGCATGTAATTGTGGGACTATCATTTACAGTGTTCTTTATGATGCTTAACATTTTATCTGCAAGAATGTCAGGGCACTTCCAATTCATGATAACAATTATTAAATTCGTCCCATTAATTGTTGCATTATTTCTAGGTATTCTTTTCACAAATACATTCAATAATGGCGGATCAAACGGATTCTTAAAGAATGCTTTTACAATTAAAGGTATTATAGTTGCTTTACCAGCTGTATTATTTGCATATGATGCATTCTTAGTATCAGGTTCAGTTTCTGAAAAAACTAAAAATCCAACAAAGACATTACCCAAAGCTATTTTATTCGGAATGATCTTAATTGTTGTTTTATACTCACTTATTGCTGTTTCATCAATCTTACATTCAAAAGGCGAAATCTTTGAGTTAATTATTGATGTTTTACCAAAAGAGTTTTCATCAAAAATTGTAGCTATAGTAATGTTCTTTATTTTCATATCAGCGCTTGGTGTAACAAATGGAATTTCATCAGCATTTACAAACGAAGTTTTAGTTTTAGTTAAAAATAAAATGTTATTTGGTAGTGCTTATTTACTTAAAAGATTTAAGGAAAATTCAGTATTCATTTTCTACTTAAGTATTATTGAAATTTTCTACTTCTTAGTACTTATTGTTCCGGGTATTGTTCTTGAAACAGATATCTTATTTGATGCAGTTTCAAATTATCCAACAGTTATCTTCTTCATGATCTATGGAGGAACAATCTTTATGTATACAATCAAAAGAAATCAAATTCATGAAACTAAGAAAATTAATGGTATTTTATTTTATGTTGCCGCAGCTATTTCTGTGACAGGGATTTTATTTATGGAATTAGCATACTTATTCTTCCAAATCCAAAACTTATTTACCGATAATATCAATCCTTCAAGTTGAGGAGTTTTCTGAGCCGGAAAAGCAAATAAATTAATTTCAAACTGAGTTCCAATTCTTTTATATTCAGTTTCAGTCTTATTCTTCTTTACTATCCCGGTGTTAAACCTTTTATTAGAAAAGATATTTTTTAAAAGAGATATTTTGAGAGAATTAAATGAACAAACCGAAAATCAAGTTGAGTACTAAAAAAAACAATGCTTATTTGGCATTGTTTTTTATGCATATGGAATAGCAAATAAAATAAGCGAAATAACTACATTAATCAAGATTATTAAAAATAGTGAAAATTTCTTTTTAACTAAGAAATATGAAGCTGGTATTCCTGTAAGAATATAGATTTTAAGTATGATATTTCTGTAACCGACAAAGTAATTAAGTGAAGTGCTCAAGCCCGCATAACTCGATTTATTTGATTGATTAAAGAATATTTCTGGGGCAAAAATCGAGATAAATAGTTGTAAAGCTAATGAAATCATAATTCCTGCAACAATAGGTTTGATTATTATTAATGCATTCTTAATGTAAGTATTTGTCTTAAACTTTTGAATGTATTTCATAGTCAAAAGCATAATAAATATAGCTGGTAGACAAAATATTAAATAAGTTAAAAATACAGCTAAAAAACCTCATCATTGTGCATTTGAAACTAAATAACCAGTGAAGAATGCGAACTTAGTAGAAACAACTCCTGGTGTTGAGTTTGATACAGTGAAGACATTATTAATAATTTCATCATTTATATTTATGTTAAATAACTTATTAAGAAATGTTCAAAATCATTGAAATACAGGCATAAATACTTGCCCACCACCAAAAACTGATAGTGAGATTAGTATTAAGAGAGGTAATGCTAATAAAAGAGCACTAAACATTTTTTTTACCTCTTTTCTTAGTAATTAGATAACAAATACTATAGATAGCTAAAACAGTTAATATGGCTATTATAGGGATATTGTATGGGCTTGGTACAAATAAACAAAAAGAAAGAGAGAAGATGAATACAATAATTCAAAGTGGCGCTCTTAGTGATTTTGCTGATTGTTTTAAATATCTAACACCAAACTCAATTAAGAAAGCGATGATTGATACTAAAACACCAACAGAAACTATCTTAATATAATGTGATGGTATTTTGTTAAAAAGTAATAACAGACCAAACGCAAAAAGCACATGTGGTAAAATAGCAAATAAAGTAACTATAATGCCTTTTCATTTGCCTAATAATTTGATTGATATATATGAAATTGTTTGTATCACTGAAGCACCTGGCAACATATTTGTGACAATTACAATTTCATCAAATTCTTCTAATGTCATTCAATTATTTTTATCAACAATTTCTTTCTTAATAACCGGCATTAATGCGTTTCCGCCACCAAAACCGATAAAGGTTATTTTGATAATAAATCAAAATAATTTTCAGAAACTTATTTCGTTTTTATCTTTCATTTTTTCTCCTTACAAAAACTATTAGTATAACACTAATAGTTTTTTAATTTTATTGTAAGTATATCGGGATATAAAGAATTGATAACAAGTAATAAAATGTATATGTATCAATCATGAAATCTTCATAAATTGATTTTACAAGAACTCTTTCTTCAAGACTTGTTGGAATATCTATAAACATAAAATTAAGATCTGCAACAAATCAAATATAAATTGCATCACCTGTTGAAAGAACTTCAAAATTTTTAACTTTTGTTTCGTTATTATCTCTATATCTTTCTAATGATAATTCCATTGATAATGGTGTGTACATTTGCCTAATTTTTAATTCATCATCAGAGCGAACTTTAAATACTTTTGAGAATTGTTTATTTTCTAAATCAATTTTTTTATGGTTACTTGAGGTGAATAAAGAGAATTTAAAACTTTTTTCTTTTAACGGTCTTGTATCAATTTTGATTAATGATGAGTTATGAAATGTTGTTTCTTTGTTACCTTTTCTATCTCTGGTTTCATATTTTCAAATTGCGTTAATTAACGCAACATCATAAGTATCATCAATTTTTCATTGAACTTCTGATGATGCCGTATGAAGATCTGCTCCTAATGGCACATGTGATTTAAATAATTGAAGTTCATTGTAATTTATCATATCTCCTTTATATTGTTTTGGATCATATGAAATCCCTTTGTCAAGTGTTTCGAAGGCTTTTCTATATAGTTCATTAATGTTTAAAGACCTTAATATTTTTTCTCTAACTGCTTTTTTTGTCTTTTTAACCATAGCAAAAATAACTATAGCAATTATAAAAATAATAAATGTTATAACAAGTAATGAAATATATCCTATTGCCCCAACTTCCACTTTTTTCAAAATAAGAACAATACTTATAATCACAAAAAGTGTACCCAACATAAACAATCCTATTGCTATTTTACTTTTGGTTTTTGCACTTCTTACTTCATCAATATCAACTGCTGCTTTAACTTTTGTTTTAACTTCTTCTAATACAGTTGAAGCAATTTCGTTTTTATAGTCATTAAACTTTTTAAAATCTTTTACATTTCTCATTGTTTTCTAATCCTTCTTAAATCCTTCAGGGAACAGTGCTGTATTAAATCTTCCATCAGCAAACCCGTTTGGATAAATTTTCATTAAGTTTTGTCTAAATGAAGCTGTTTGAGCTGGATATTTGGATTTATCTGTACCATCAATTAAGTTATAAGCTTTGATTGTTTTATTGTTAATTGTTTGATCTTTAGCTAATAATAATGATAAGAATCTCGCTTCCCTTAATAAGTCATCGGTATCAACATCTGCACTAACTTGGTTATAAACACCAACTATTTGTCCAAATTCATTATACACAACAGAACCTGATGAACCATATGTTAATGATGAATATCTAACAGTTAAATTGTAACCATAGTAGTGTGCTAACGTTCTACCAAAAACAGATGTATAAATTGATGGACCATTGAATCCCATTTTTTCTTCATGATGACCTGAAGCATATGCAAATGAGTTCTTATTGTTTTTATTTAATCTATTGTATGAAGATTCAGATTCTGATTGTCTTTCAATTGGATTATTTCTTGATCAGAAAGCATTACCACCACCTTTTCCGGAGTAACCACCAATAAATAAGTCTCTGGCATTTTTAAGGTTATTACCAGATGTGTCGTTTGTGTTATTTGCTGTTACATAATCCATTGTTTGCATGTATGACGAAATACTTTTATCCTGGTTAGGAAGTTTTGTTGTGTTTTTAAGTCTTGTTAAATAACTGTTAAGACCATTAATAGCTTTAGAAACTCATGATCTGAATGTTTCATCCATTAATGATAAATCAATATCAATTTCAAAAATACCAAAGTCTGTGTATGAAGGAATAAACTCATTATTGTCTAAAGTTCTTTTTAGGTTTTTATATTCGTCATCGCTTGAATCAAGTTCTTCTAATCTTTTTCTTGCTTGTTGTTTAAGATCTTCTTGATAATCTTGCATATATTGTCTATCTATAAAATCATATCCTGCAAAAACAATTTTAGGTTGTGAAGTAATACCTGGTGTAAATAAAGTTTTATCTGATGCTCTATCACTTTCGCCTATATTTGTAAACTTACTATCTGAAGCATAGTATTTCGCTGTGAAATTATCTTCTCTTGAATATGGATAACGATTTTCTCTATCAGGGAATGATGTTTGATCTACCTTAGATTTACCTAAAGAAATAGAGTTAACTTTTATCCCTCTAAAGTCTTCGTAATTTAATTGTCTATTTAATTGATCTGTTAATGAGTTAGAGAATTCTGCCATAACGTGTAAGTTTGTTGCAAAGAATAATTTGTATTTATTTTCATCAACTTTGTGATAGTCAAGTAATCAAGTTGTACCTGAAGCTGTTGACATGAATGAAACAGGTTTTGTAGCATCTGGTTCTAAGTTTACTCCAAATTTAACTGAGAATGTTCTGTCATAAATTTCTTTATAAATAACTTGAGGATCAACAACTGTAAATCCAGTTGCGTTGCTTGGGTATGAATTTTCTGCACTATAATCCCTGTTCAATCATGGGAAATTAGGAGTGTTTGACCCCCCAAATGGATCTTCTCCTGGTTTTGCTTCACCTGGCTCATTATTTGACTCATTATTCTCTAATGTTCTAAATGATTTATTAACTCTTTGGTTAAATTCAAAATCATTTTCATCATGCTTAACATATTCAATTGTAAACTCTGTATTACCCTTTAATCCTCCAAGAACAAAAACAAGTTTGTTACCTGAAAAACTTGTTGGATTAAAGATTTTTGCATTATTCATTAATTTCAGTTTAAATTTAGTTAAGTCAGTTTCTTCAAATGATGTTTCTAAAAACATACTAATAACAACTGGCGAACTATTATTTTCTTGATTAGTGGATAAAGCAACCACTTTCTTAGCTACTTTTTTAGTAGGTTGACTTACATTAGTATCTGAACTATCTTGAGTTCCTGTTGAACTTGAACTATTACCTGGTTTTGTAACAGGATCTTCTTTTTTAGAACCTTGGCCACTTGTGGTTGAATTTGTAGATGAACCAGTTCCTTTGTTTTCAATTTTGTTTTTTGTACTTTCAGTTTTAGTTGTATCTGGCGCTTGACAAGAGGTTACACTTGCTAGCGTAATAGGTGCAAATAACAATAATAAATTAAATAACTTTTTCATATTTATAATTATAAACTTTTATCCATATAGTTTTTAAAAATAATTACTTCAAAGCTAAAAAGTCTTATAATTATTTTATGGAAGAAAAATATAGCAACCTATTTGTATCGACAACAGACACTGTTGTAGGTATTGGGGGCAAAGTTTCAAACCAAACACTTAAAGAAATTTATGAGATCAAAAAAAGACCTCTTGATAAGAAAATTATTATACTAGTTAGTTCATACGAACAACTTAAACAATTCAAAGAATGAACTTCTGAAGCAGAAGAAATTGCTAAGAAATATTGACCTGGAAATGTATCGATAATAATTAATAATCAAGGGTTTAGAATGCCGAATCAAAAAGGTCTCTTGGACTTAATTGATAAGCTTGGTCCAATATATATGTCTAGCGCAAATATCTCTGGTCAACCAGTGATTGATATAGAAAAAGCAAGTGAAACTTTTCCCGAAATTAAGCAAGTTTTTAACTTTGGTAAGCCATCAGGAAAACCGAGCAAAATTTACAATTTAGATAAAAATGAGATCATAGAACGTTAATTTTTAGCGTTCTTTTTTATACTTAAAAAATACGTTTAAGCATTATATATAGTGCTAAAGGTATTTTTGAAAAAATTTTATATTTTACACATATATATAGATTTTTTATTTAGTATAATTTTCAAGAAAATTATAAAAATGGATTTTGTCTACTTTTTGTGGTTTTCAGGATTTTTTTAACAAAAAAGAGTGGAAAAGGTTCTTAGGGAGTCTAAATACAAAATTTTAAAATGTTAGAAGTTTAAAAAAATTAAATATGATGAGAAGGGAAATTATGAAAAATAAAAATGATTTTGTTTTAGTTAATTGATCTACATTCAGCAGAGTATTTGGAATGAATCCCGCTTTAATTTTTAATAAGAAAAACATATTACAGGATTTACAAAACATTTTAAATAAAACAGACTACCAAAATAAAGACAGCGAAAATAATGAAGACGATGGCGATGGTTTGGATAGCGATATGAAAGCAACATTTGATTTCGCTAAAATCGATGAAGAGGGTACTGGATATATTTCATCTAGATTACACGAAATTGGTTTAGAAGTGAAAGAAGAGGAAGAAAAAAATTACATCGAAATCATTGCTTCAAATTATTATAATTTTAAAAACAGAGCACAAGATTTTCTTATTACCGAATTAAATGTAGAACAAGAAAATATCCAAGTCATATCTCAAACACTAGATATGGAAAACAAGATTTCATCAACAATCAAATTAATTAATGAACTTGTAGTGAAAGACACAAATTCATTAATAATTAATCCAGTTATTGGTATTGATGAAATTTATAAAGAACAAAAATTTAAATTTACTGCAAATCCGTTTGCAATACATATAGAAGGCGGAAAGGTTAATTTATATATACTTTCATATACTTCGAGAGCAAAAAATGAAACCAACTATTTAGCTTTCTATATGTACAAAATATTTGAACGTTTAAACATCAAATTATCAGACATCAGTAACATAATTATTGATCCAAGGGACAATCTTTTTAAGAGATCTAAAAAAGGCGAAATCAATTTCTTTATTACTAAATCAGCATATGCATCTGAAGGCGCAATGGCTCTCGAAAAACTAGCAATGGACTATGCAATAAATATTCATAGGTTTATGAATAAAACAGGAATGGGTTTATTGTTATATAGTGATAAATATGTTGTTGAAAACACCAATTACAATCTTCCGAGAGTAATTAAACATTATGAAAATGAACACACATTTTTAGAAACAGCAAGAGAATCTAGAATTTTAAGTTCTAAATATAGAACAGATGGTTCTGTATTCGCGATGGATAATTTAGAATATCTAAACTCATTTTATGACCAGAATATTGATTTATTTAATGAGAAAAAATATGATGGTGATGATAGATGGAAAAATATGTTCACAGAATACGAACATGGAAACTTGTTAGGAAAGAACTTAGCAATATTACCTTTAAAACATGTTAAATTAAAAAATCCAGAAATAGCTAAATTTGAAGCATTTAGATGATATCAAGAAATCATTATGCAAGCATTTATTACATTTGGCGAATCTGTTAACATTGATGCAATTTTATATTTTGCTTCAAAGGTTGGAGATATCGAAAAAAATAAAAATGCATTTAGTGTGCTTGATTATTGACTAAAAAACACAGAGAACTTTAATTATAAAATTAATATTGATAGCTTTGTAATTGATAAAGTTTTCATAAGCAATAGAAAAGAAATTACAAATGCCTTGAGAGAAATATGCTTTAAAGATCGTGGATACGATTATGTTCAACTTTCGGGAACAGTAGCCAGAATGGATTCATATAATAATATTGATGATTTAAAAAACAGAATTGAGAGTTTAACAAAAGTAAGTGATATATTTAATGTTGAATCATTAAATAAAATTAAACAATTACATATTAAAGATGCAAGAATCTCATGATACGATTATGAAGGGTTCGCAGACATAATCTCGCCTTTTAATGGTGTTGGTAGCTATCAACAAGTTGTTAGCCAGGTTTCTGTAATTGTCACACAAAATGGGCATGATATTTCAAAAGAAAATATTGTTGTTGATCCAAAGAGTTTAAACTTAAAAGACTTTGTACAAATAATTGATGCTATATATGCAGACAAAGCTGATTTCTTTGTTGTCTATAATAAAACATATGAAAATTCAAGAAATAAGGAAATACGCAAAATAGTGATTGACTCTTTAAATGATATAGGGGAATCAAGTGAAGAGTTTAAAAACTGATTAGTTAACCATTACAAAACAATAAATGTTGAAGATGCGAAAAATGAAATTATTAATAGAATAGATCATATTAATAAACATACAGTGGATTTATTAGAAGTTTTCAAGCCAAGAAAAGTGAAAGATAATTCTGAAGTTGAAATTGATAATCTTTTCAAATTCGAAATTGTTGATAACAAATTAAAATTTGAAAAATTAGAAAGCTTAGAATCATTACCTGATAGCATTGCTAATTTCCATATTGGGTACTTAAAATACTTTTATTCAATTAAAAAAATAGAACATTTTATTACTGAAAATAAATTCCAACTTAAAAACTTAATTACACCTTATGCAGAGTTAAAAATACAAAAAGGAACAATGGCTATGTTTGAGGCTTCTAACAGATATTTAGGGGCTACAAATGATGGAGTTTGATTTAACAACATTGTCCCAGAACTTAAAAGATATTGCGAAAATGATGTTAGAGCAATGATTATGGTTTACGACTTAATTATGCTAGCAGCAAGGGGCATTTTTGATAATATTGATGACTTTGAATATAAATTAGAAAATAGTGATAATTTTGTAAATAATAATAAATATAAAATAGTTAATAACAAATTAATATTTGAATAATATAAAATTTGCCGCGCCTTTAGTGGTGCGGCTTTTATTTATCCTTAAAAACGATTTTTAATATATAATATTAAAATATATATTAGGAGCAAAATGGAAAATAATATTAGAATAGGCAAAATGCGTAAGCAAAGAATTGAAGTAATTTCAGAAATTTATACAGCGGAACTTTTAAATCAGTCAGTAAATTACAAAGCAATTGTTGAAAACAACCCAACATTAAAACCAGAGCAAATTATTAAACTCAACGAAATTGAACAAAGACAAGATTTTATTCGTAAAGTTTTTGCCAAGCTAGTTAACCCTGATAGGCCTTGAGAAAGAAACTCTCCATTAGTTAGAGCGATCTTGATTAATGCAGCTAATGAGTTTTGAAGTCTAGATCCAAAAATCGTTATTAATGAGGCTGTAGAAATAGCAAAAATGTATTTTGGATCACCGCAAGATGATAACGGTGTTGAAACACTTGATAACGTTATTTACAAATATGTAAATGCGATTTTACAAAACTTCTATAAAACTTTATTAAAACTTGAGGCAAGTATTAACTAATGAATCTTTTTGACAAAATTTACTTCAAAAATATATTTAAAAAAATTAATTATGTAGTATCAGAATTTAATAAAGTAAATATCAAGATAACTATAAAAGAAGAATATAACATAGCACACAATATGAGATCTATGCACTATATTGATGACTTTATTGATGAGTTCTTTGATAATGCAGTTGTGGTTAGTGAACCTAATCACCAAAATATGTTGAAGAATTTCTTTTTCTTTTTCTTTTATAGCGAAATTAATAAGCGAAAGTTTTATTGAACAGCAAAAGACAATAACTTAAATTTAAAAAGCAAAATTCACTCAATACCTTTTAATAATAAAAAAAGATCATTTTACTATGACTTTTTAGATGAATTTAAGTTCATACCTAATTACAATTTCACATTAAGAAAAATCTTATTGGTGGTACTATAATGGACAAAGAAATTAGAAAAGAATTCCCGATTTTAGATAATATAACTTACTTTGATAGCGCTGCTCTAGTTTTAAAGCCAAAAATGGCGGTAGATGCAATTAGTGAGTTTTATTCATCAAAATCAATTTCATCAAGAACGGCAGATACTCCATTAGGAAATTTAATAAATCAAAAAATTGAACAAGTTAGATCAAAAATTGCAAAATTAGTTGACGCCAAACCAAATGAAGTAATTTTCACAAGTGGAACAACTGAATCAATAAATTTGTTTGCAAAAATGTTTGAAAGATTACTTCAACCTAACGATATTATTTTATTAAATGCTTACAATCATTCTTCAAATATGATTCCTTGAATTGAAATAGCAAAAACAACTAAAGCTTTTGTTAAAATTTCAGAAAACATTATTGAAGATATATCAAAATATGACAATTTAAAAGTTGTTGCCTTAAGCCAAGAAACAAATAATTTTGCTCAAGAATTCGATTTGAACAAAATTCATGAATTAGCATCTGCTAAAGGCGCAATTGTTTTCAATGATGCTGCCCAAGCTATTTCACATCATAAAGTTTCAATAACTAATAGTGATGCAATTGCCTTTAGCACAAACAAATTTTATGGTCCTACTGGATTAGGCGCCTTAATTATTCATGAAAATATTTTAAGTAAACTTTGACCTGTTAAATTTGGTGGAGGAACAGTCAACCAAATTGATTCAGAACTTTCATGAGTATCTAAAAGTGATATTAGAGCATTTGAACCAGGAACTCCTGATCTTGCTGGCATTTATATGTTTGATAAATCGCTCGAGTTCTTTGAAGCTATTGGTTATAAAAAAACTCAAGATATCTTAACAAAATTATCAATTTACTTACATGAAAAACTTTCGAAATTAGACAATGTAGAAGTATTTTCAAAACCTGGCGATTTTATTTGTTTAATTAATGTAAAAGGAATTCATCCTCAAGATGTAGCCACTTATTTAGGATCAAAAAACATTTATACAATTTCAGGAATCTTTTGTGCACAATACTTAAGAAACCTATATTCAGAACAATCATATTTAAGAATCTCGCTAGGTATTTATAATAATTTTAGTGATATTGACAAACTTGTAGAAGAACTTAAGAATGGAGGTGATTTTTATGCGTTTTAACCCTAACGAAGCTAGAGAAATTATTATGAATCACTATATGAAACCCGATAACAAAGAAGCACTTAAAGATGATTTTATAACAAGTTTTAGCAATACATGTTCTGATAAATTAGATCTTGCGTTAAGTTTTGATAATGATGTTTTAAAAGATGCTAAATTTAATGGTCACGGATGTTCTGTATTTCTTGCTTCAACAGACATTTTATTAAACATCTTAAAAGGTAAATCAAAATCAGAAATTAATGAACTTTTAGTTTTATATGAAAGATTTTTAAATGAAGAACAATTAAGTGACGAGGAAATAAATTCACTTGGTGAATTATGAGTCTTTTTTAATGTTAAAAAACATTTAAGTAGAATGGCTTGTGCATTATTAACTTCAAAAACAATTATTAATGAAATTAAATAAATATATTTTTCACATCGACTTTGATAGTTACTTTGTAAGCGCAGTTAGATCAATAAGACCAGAGCTAAATAATAAACCAGTTGCTATAGCTAAAAATACAGCTCATGCAGTTGCTGTTTCTGTAAGTTATGAACTTAGAGCTAAAGGCGCTCATGCAGGCATGAAGATTTATGAAATCTTGAAAATTGAGCCTAAAACTATTGTAACTGAATCAAGGTTTGATTTATATAACACAATTTCAAATGAAATCTTTAGATACTTAGAAAAAACATATTCTTCAGAAATTGAAGTTGCTTCAATTGATGAATGTTTTTTATTTTTTAAAGAGTCACAAATTAGTGATGATGATCAAGCTCTTAAGGTTGCTAAAGAAATTCAAAACAATATTTTAAAGAAATTTAAAATACCAGTTTCAATTGGAGTTTCACTAACTAAATTTTACTCAAAAATGACAACTAATATTTCAAAACCATTTGGAATTGGATTAACTAATAAAGATAACTATAAAGAAAGATTCTTTGATTTAGATATAGAAAGATTCCATGGTATTGGTGAAAAAACAGCAAATAAACTTAGAGCAATTGGAATTAACACAATTAAAGACTTAAGCGAACGCAAAACACATGATTTCCAATTAAAAACAGTATTTGGAACAACAATATACAAATACTTAGATGCCCTTAATATAGACATTAAGGAATTTGCTAACACATCAGATGATCTTAAAGGTGTTGGTAACGAAACTTCATTTAAAACACCAACGTATGATGAAAGAATAATTTTTACGGAATTAAACAGTTTAATTCAAAAGGTATCGGAAAGATTAAATCTCTATGAGAAAAAAGGGAACATTATTACACTGGCAATAAGAAAACCAAGTAAAAATTGAGTTACAAAACAAAAGATTATTCATAGTTATACTAATGATGAGTTAGAGATCAAAAGAATTATTTATAGATTGTTTGAAGATAACTTTTGTGATCAAGAAATTAAAGGTGTTGGAGTAAGGGTTTCAGGTTTAATTGAAAGTTATAACAGTTATGAGAAAATATCTTTATTCGAAGAACATAATGAAAAAGATAATTCAAAAATTAATAGAATCCTCTCAACAATCAAACAACGTGCAAAAACAAATAACGTCTATACATTAAAAGACTTAGCTAAAATTCAAGAGCGAGAAAGTCGTTTTGGTAAAAAAATTAAAACAGGATTATTCAATAAATAAGGAGTAAATATGAAAATTGGTATATATGGTGGTTCATTTGATCCGATTCACAAAGGACATATTGAAGTTGCAAAATATGTTATTAATGAATTAAATTTAGATAAGTTATTAATTGTCCCAACTTATGTTTCGCCTTTTAAAAAGAAAGGTATTTCGGTTGAAGATAAAATCAACATGATTAATTTGGTTTTAGAAGACAAAATGGAATTATGTTTATTTGAGGCTAAAAGAAATAATGTAAGTTACACAATTGAAACAGTTAAGTACTTAAAAAGACAATATCCAAATGATGAATTATTCTTAGTTATTGGTTCAGATAATTTACCAAAATTACATAAATGAAAAGATATTGATGAAATTGCACAATTAACTCAAATGGTTTCTATTAGAAGATCAAAAAACATTAATAAAGTAAACGCTAAAAAGTATAATGTTAAACTTTTAAAAAATGATCTTTTCGATTACTCTTCAACTGACTTTAAAAAAGGTTTCTTAGATGCAGTTGATCCTAAAGTTATGAATTATATCCAAAGCAAAGGATTATATCTAGAAACTATTGTTCATAACTCATTAAGCGCCCTTAGAGCAAAGCACAGTGTAGCTTGTGCACAATTTGCAGCTGAACTAGCTAAAAAGCATAATTATCCTGCTAAAACTGCTTATATCACCGGTTTAATTCATGATATTGCTAAAGAATGGTCAGAAGAAGCTTCTTATGAATTTTTAGCTGAATATGCACCAGAACTTAAAAATACACCAAAACACTTTTTACACCAACATTGTGGTTCATTATGAGCTAAACACGGTTATAAAATCAATAACCAAGAAATTCTTGATGCCCTTGCGTGCCATACATCAATGAGAATGGAAATGAGCAAACTTGATAAGATTTTATTTATTGCAGATAAAATTTGCGAAGGTAGAAAATTCCCAGGAATTCAAAAAGTGAGAGAACTTTGCTTTAATGACCTAGATAAAGGTTTTGCTAAGGTTGTTAAAGTAACTTATGATTGAAATGTAAATGATAAAAAAGTAGTATTTGATGAAACATCATTAAAAATTTATAATAAATATATGGAGAAATAATGGAAAAACAAAGACTTCAAAAAATCTTATCAATGGCTGGTGTTGCATCAAGAAGAGAATCTGAATCATACATTTTACAAGGTAGAGTTAAAGTTAATGGACAAGTAGCAAAACTAGGTGATAAAGCAAGTTTTGATGATGAAATCTTATTTGATAATTTACCAATTGCTGAAGAAAACAAAGTTTATTTTGTTTTAAATAAACCTGCTAAAACTATTTGTACTTTAAAAGATAATTTTGGTAGAACTTTAGTTACTGACTTAATTGATACTCCTTATAAAATTTTTCCAGTAGGAAGACTAGATTATGACACAACCGGTGTTTTACTTTTAACAAATGATGGAGATCTAGCAAACAAACTTTTACACCCTAAATATCAAATATATAGAGTTTACCGAGCACGTTTAAATGAAGCTCTAAGTAAAGCCGAATTAAAAACATTAAATGGAACTGTGATTGTTAATAATAAAGAAAGTAACCAATACGTTACAACTGCTGGTGAAGATAGTCCAAAAAGTTATTTAGTAGCTTTAACTTTAGGTACATATCACCATGTTAAAGAATTATTTAAAGTAGTAAATAAAGAGGTTATTAACCTTAAAAGAATCGAATATGCTGGTATAACAGTGGATAAAATGCCTGTTGGCTCATATAGAAAATTAACTTTAAAAGAAGTTAAAGACTTAAAAAACCTAGTTAGATTACAAGAAACTAATTTACAAAAAGGCAAAAAATAATAAAAAATAGCTAAATTAAAAAATATTTTCTTCAAAAAATTTTGTTAAATTTGGCTCTTGCCTTTTTATTAAATAAACAAAAATGCATAATTTGGCTAGTTTTTGCCTAAATTATGCATTTTTTGTAAGAAAATATTTTTTTATTTTAGAGTTTACTTTTTAATTATTTGGTTATAATATTTTCACATTAAAACCAAAAAAATATTAGGAGAAAAAATGAAAAGCAATTTAACAAGAACTTCTTTAAAAGAAGCTGTTAACTTTTTTAAAAAAGGTAACATATTATTATTAGCTATCGCATTTTTAGCTGGAGTTGTATTTAATGCTGTTGTTGCATCTTTAGCAAACGATATTATTATGGCTGCCATCTCAAATGCTCTAGGAAAAAGCGGATTAGAAGATTGAAAAGTACATGGAATGTTAGTTGGTAAATTCATTGGAACAGTAATCAACTTTGTAATTGTTACATCATTATTATTTGTATTATTATTCTCATACTTCTTAATTAAAAACGCAATTAAAGCTAGAAAAGAAAAAAATGCACCAGTTGTTGAAGCTGCTCCAGCAAAACCATCTGTTGAAGAGTTAATTTTAGAACAACTTAAAGCTATTAACGATAAATTATCACAAAAATAGTTTAAAAAAGTCTTAAGTGTAATGCTTAAGATTTTTTTATTTCATTTTTAGCATAATAAAATTAGGTACATAACCTAATTTTATTATCTCAATGTTTGTTCAACGCTCTTTGTGAATTTTTGGTTCGAAGAATCTTTAATGTTTTCAAACACTTTAAGCATCTCTTTATTATCAGATTTAGAAATATCTGGGTAAGTGATTTGTAGAACAAGTTTTAAATCACCTGCACCATGTTTGGTGTTAATTCCTTTTTTAGGCACTCTTATGATTTGACCTGACTCATAAGATTTTTTCATAGAAATTTTTACATTACCATAAGGTGTAGGGACTTCTACAACGTTTTCTAATGCAATATCTATAAATGAAACGGGAAAGTCTAAATATAAGTCATTTCCATTTCTTTTGAAGAATTTATGTTCAGCAATGCTAATTTGAATGAATAAATCACCTGCCGGACCACCATTAATTCCTGGTTCACCGTAACCTGAAAGTCTTAACATAGTTCCGTCTTTAATTCCTGGTTCAATTGGAATATTAACATTTTTAGAATTTTTAACATGTTTTGTACCACGACAAACTGAACATTTTTTAGTAACTTGTTGACCTGTACCAGAACAAGTCTCACAAACAACATTTTGTTGTGTCATACCAAAAATACTTCTCACTCTTTTTGTTACATGACCACTTCCATTACATGTATCACATCTTTTAATGTCGGCTTTAGATTCTGCGCCTGTTCCACCACAATGTAAACATGTTTCATATTTACTCATAGTTTCTTTTAAGGTGTCACCATTAATGCTTTGCATGAAAGAAATTTTTTTAATGATTCTAATATCATCACCCTTCATTGCTCTATTTGGATTAGATCTTCTAGACCCTCCGAATCCACCAAAAATGTTTTCAAAAATATCTTCAAATCCACCAAAACCACCGAAACCTTCAAATCCTTGCCCAAAGCCACCAGCTCCTGCTTTACCGTTTGCTGCATCATGTCCATATTGGTCATAAACACTTCTTTTTTCAGGGTTAGAAAGAATCTCATATGCTTCGTTTAATTCTTGCATTTTTTGATCACTTGTACCATCTTTCAATTTATCTGGGTGATATTTTTTCGCAAGGCTTCTATAAGCTGTTTTTATTTCTTGTTCTGAAGCATTTTTGTTTATTCCTAAAACTTCATAGTAATCTCTTTTTTTACTCATAAATATAATTTTAGCACAATATGCGTTTATTTGCTAATAAAAAAAGTATAAAAAAACAGCCGCTTCCTATTTTCACCTTTCGGCTATTTTCGGCGTAAAGAGGCTTAACTAATGAGTTCGGAATGGTATCAGGTGATCCCTCTTGCTATGACGACTAAAATAATTATAGTACAAAAATTAAAAAGTCAAAAAAAATTTATAAAATTTTTATTTTTTATAAATTGCAATACTGAAGCACAAATAAATGCAAAAATTTTATAACCTGTAAAGTAGCTATATTAATTATTAAAAATTTTATATGTTTTTTGAAAAAGTTATTACAAAAACTAGGAACTTGATTGTTTTTTAATTAACTTTATAGAATTTGTGTGTTTTCTGTGACGATATCAATAGTCAAAGTTTTGATATCAAGTTTATAAATTTTAATTAATTTAACAGGTGATTTTTTATTAGTGAATCCACCAAGTTTAACTTCATCGTGTAAGCCGTTCTTGTTTTTCTTTCAAACACAGTTAATAAGCAATATTTATCCCTTTTGCTTCCATTTACTGTATCAAGTTCATAATGACAACATTCTTTTCTTTTGTTAATATCCTCATTTCTTTGTGAAATTGGAGTTTTATTATTAAATATAAATTACTATAAATCAAATTAAACTAATAAAGTTTAAACCTTAAAAATATAACATAAAGCTAAATTATAATGAATAATAAAGATAAATGTTTTTGTAATTATGCAATTTGTTTGACTAACTCAAAAACAACTTTTTATAGTATAATTAAGAAATATATAAATATATTTTAAAAAAATTTACAAAGCGAGGAAATTATGATTAATGTTAATGAATTTAAACCAGGTATTACTTTCCAAGATGAAGGTGAAATTTATGTAGTTTTAGAAGCTCAACACTCAAAACAAGGTCGTGGACAAGCGAACGTTAAAGCAAAAGTTAAAAACTTAAGATCAGGGTCTACAACAATTAAATCATATACAGGTGGTGATAAAGTTAAACCAGCTCATATTGATAAAAGAAAAATGGACTTCTTATATTCAGATGGTGAAAACATTATTTTAATGGATAGAGAAACATATGAACAAATCGAAATTGCTTTAAATCGTGTTGAATGAGAATTAAACTTTTTAAAAGAAGGAAGTGAAGTTCAAATTAGAAAATTCGAAAACGAAGTTTTAGATATTGAACTTAACCCTAACGTTTCACTTCAAGTTACATCAGCGCCAGATGCTGTTAAAGGTAATACTACAACAAATCCTCAAAAGAAAGTTGTTCTTGAGACAGGATTTGAATTAGAAACTCCTATGTTCATTAAAGAAGGTGATGTAATTACCGTTTCTACTGAAACAGGTAAATACGTTGGAAAGAATAATAAATAATGTCAAACTGAATTAATGTACCTTATCACTCAAATCAAGTTTATGTGGTAAGAGAAAGTGCTATTAAAGATGTTATTAAGTCGTGCTTTTTACAAGATAAAAGAGTTAAATTATCAAGTAGCTCAAGAATTATGATTGATGAAAAACACCAAAACTTAAATATTTTTTTAGACATAAAAGTTAAAAAAACAGTTGAACAAGATTCAATGAGTATTATTAGAAACATTGTTGCAAGTGTTGAAGAAGCAGTTAAAAAGCTAATTGATAAAAAACCTAAAAATGTGCAAGTTGCTCTAATTGGTTTTTATTAATAATAATGAGTAAACAATATAAAAATTTCAATGAAAATTTTTCTATTCTAAGATCACGTTTTATTTTAGAAATAGAAAAAGACTTGAATAAAATTAATAAAAAAAATAAGATAAGCAAATCGACCCAAAAGTATAAAAAAATGATTCTTGGATTACATCAACAATTAAGAAATTTTGAAATCAAGAATGAAGATTTGAAAATTAATTTCATGGCTTTTGAAAGAATCAGAAGAGACGAAAAAATTAAAAGTCTTAAATGATGATTTATTGCTGGGCTTATCGTTTTTTTTATCGCGGTTCTAGTTACTATTTTATTGAAGGTTTTTGTAGGTTAGAATATTATGTTTAAAAACTTTTTTAAAAAATTTAAGAACTTTAAAAAAAGAGACTGACTGACTTTTACTGTAGGTTTATTATTAATTCTTATGTATATTTGTATCATATTTTGAAACTGACATGATGAATCAATCGCAATTTGAAGTACATATAATAAGAATCCGGATATCATTAACAAGATTAATGAAGCTGCAAGAAATGCTTCTGAAGATGAAAGAGAACAAATTTATTTAGCGTTATTACCTAATGCTACTGAAAGCTTATGAGGTGGAACTTCATACTTCTACACATTTATAAGCAATATGTTAATGGGGGCATCTGTAATGTTTTTCCCATTCTTTAGAACTTCTAAATTAGGGCAAAGATTATATTTCTCAAGTTTAGTTTTTATTATTAGTGTTGTACTAGGGTTCTGGGCAGGAGTTTTAGTTGATCCAAATCTTTTAGGAAAAATGTCTAAAAATGATTTTCCAAGAACTTTAGTTTGACATGCGATTGCTCCAGGTCTAGGTTTATTAACTTTATTTTGAGAAAGAACAGAAATTAAAATTAGCAACAAACTCATTTGAAGCTTAATGATTTACCCAATTTTATATTCAATTTTTATGGTCGCTATTTACTTATTTGGTTACAAATTTATGAACCTTCATAGTGAAACATTTTGACCAGAATTCTTTGATAAAACAGCAACATCAAATAATCCAATACCAGCTGAATACAATAGAGAAATTGACCGGGGAATTGTCTTTTATTCAGTTATTTCAATCCTTAAACCATTTGGTTACTCAGGAGAAAGTAACTATGTAAGAATCGTTTTATTAATAATCATGTTTGTATTCATGGTATTAATGTGCCCAACAATTGGATTTATTGTAAGAAGATTTTGAAGAATTAAACAACCACACCAAAGGCAATTACCAAAGTTAGTAATTTTTGGCGAAAACTCAAAATTCCAAAAATGATTTAATAAAAAGAAAAAACAAAAAAGCAAACATGCTTAATGGATGATAAATATGGAAAAAGAAAGATACATAGCATCATACTTCAAAAAGACACAAACAATTTTGCAAAATGAGTTACCAGATAATGTTATTACATTACAATTCTTTCAAAGAAAAGATAACTCAATTTTAGCGGGTATGTCTGAAGTATTAAGACTTTTAGAAGAAGTTACAGATACATCAAAATATCAAATTAGATATCTTCCAGATGGAACATTAATTAACAACCTTGATATCGTTCTTGAACTTGAAGGTCATTATCAAGATTTTGGAATTTGAGAAGGTATGATTGATGGTATTTTGGCAAGAAACACATCTATTGCAACAAATGCTAGAAACTGTGTTTTAGCAGCCAAAAACAAAGAAGTAATCTTTATGGGTGATCGTGCAGATCATTATGTTAACCAAGAAATTGATGGTAAAGCTGTTGCTATCGGAGGCATTAAACTTGTTTCAACCTTAGCTCAGAAAGTTAAAGAACAAAGTCAACCTGATGAAAATGTTTTTGGAAGTATGCCTCATATCTTAATTCAAGGATTTGGCGGTAATGTAGTTGCTGCTACAAAAGCATTTCACAAAAACTTCCCTAATCATAAACTCATCGCTTTAGTTGATTACAATAATAATGTTATTAAAGATTCATTAAGAATCTGAGAAGCTTTAGGAGATAAAGTTTGAGGTGTTAGAATCGATACTTCAAAAAACATGGTAGACCATATGTTTGATGGTGAAGAACCGCAATACGGAGTTAATCCAGAACAAGTATTTAGATTAAGAAAAGCACTTGATCAAGCCGGTGCTAAAAACTATAAAATAGTTGTTTCTTCAGGTTTTGATGAAGAAAAAATCAAATTGTTTGAAGAGCTAAATGTACCAGTTGATTACTACGGCGTTGGTCAAAGTATTTTCAAATTAAAAAATTCTTTCTCAGCTGATGCAACTATTTTAAATGGGCAAAAACAAGCTAAAGAAGGAAGAGGATATAGAAACAATCCCAACTTAATTACATATAAAAAATAGCTTCATGCTATTTTTTGTTACCCTTAACACATGTCCAAAAGGGCATACAAAAATCTAGAGATAAGACTCTAGATTTTTGTAATGTTTTTATCGTAATAATTATTCAACTGAAACGTCAGCACCAGCTTCAACTAAAGCAGCACGAATTGATTCAGCTTCTTCTGGTTTAATGTTTTCTTTAATTGTAGCAGGTAATGCATCAACGATTTTCTTTGCTTCCATTAATGAAAGACCAAGAACTGTTTGAACTGCCTTGATAACTGGAATTTTTTTCCCGTTGTCAGCTTTTAAAACAACTTTAACGCTTGTTTTTTCTTCTGATCCACCTTCTGCTGGAGCAGCAGCAACAGCCATAGCAGCCATTGGGTCGATTCCAAATTCTTCTTTCATTGCTTCTACAAGTTCCATAACTTCTTTAATTGACATTTCTTTTAATGATTCGATAAATGTTTCTTTTGTTAATTTAGCCATAATATATTTCCTTTCTTAATTAAATATTTATTTAAGTATTATTCTGATTTTCCTTCACTATACATTTTAAGTGATAAACCTAATTGTTGTAAAGGTGCCATCATTGAACGAGCAAGTATTGCAAGTGATTCTTCATATGTTGGAAGTGTTGCAACATCCTTAACACCTTGGGCATCAAGTACTTTACCTTCAAATGTACCAGCTTTAATAACCATAATTTTGTGTTTTTTCACAAATGCAACTAATAATTTAGCAGCAGCCATACCATCTTTTTCTGAGAATAAGAAAATGTTTGGTCCTACTAAATGTTCTGATAAGTCAGCTAATCCATTGTTAGCAGCAGCGATTTTGAATAAACGGTTTTTGTAAACTTTAACATCTACACCAACTTTAGCTGCCTCTAATCTGAATTCTTCTAACTCAGCAACAGTTAACCCACGGTATTCTGCAAAAGCAATAGCTTGTGAGTTTTTAATTTTCTGTGAAATTTCTAAAACAACTTCTTTTTTAGCTTTTTTGAATTTTGATTCTGCCATTAAGCCCCCTTTCAAAATTATTTGATCGCAATACTTTAATGGATAAGACATACATTCGGTAACATATTTAAGCCTAAGCAGTTACTGTCTTTACGTATTGCTTCATTATTATAATAAAAAAATCAAAAAATATAAATGAATATTTTCTGACTTTTTTCAATTTAAAATTAATTTTATTTCGAACATATAATGCATGTATATAGTGTTTAAAGATTAAGGTTAGTTTTTTCAATTTTTCAAACTACTATAATGTTGATAAAGAGTTTCCGGCTAAAAAGGCAATTCCGATAAAAATTATTAAAACACCAAAAAATAATGGAAAATTAAATTTAACTCTCTCTCAGGCGGGTATATACATACCTGTTTGATCATAACTTAAATTAACTCTTTTTGGATTGTCTTTATAGTATTCTTGCATTTGTCTTTCTTTAAATTCCTTAATTTGATTTTTACTATATTTAAAATAATAAAAAAATGAAAGAATACCCATTAATATAAATGCTATACCTAAAACAATTAAAGCAATTCTAGGTCCGTTAATTTGTGCTACTGACTGTGTATAAAAAGGACTGTTACTATATAAAACGATTGTTTCTTTATTCATGTGAACAATTTTACTAAATTAAAAATAATATAAACACAATTAAAGTGCAATTTTTCTTGCTTGATCAAACTAACATGTATGCAAATTTATTTAATTTTTTACAAATTATAAAAACTTTGCTAAAATTTAGGCATATTAATAAATATAAGAAAATATTAGGAGTATTTATAATGAAAATTACTGATAAAAGAACAAAACTTGTTGCAACAATCGGGCCATCAAGTGATAACTACGAAACATTACGTAAGTTAGTTGAAAATGGTGTTACAACAATTCGTGCAAACTTTAGTCACGGTTCACACGAAGAACAAGCAAACAAATTTAGAATTGCTAAACAAATTAGCAAAGACTTAAACATTCCTGTTTCTTTAATGTTAGATACTAAAGGACCAGAAATTCGTATCGGAAAAATGAAAGATGGAGCACAAGTTGTTTCAGCTGGTACAGAAGTTTTAATCCACACAACAGCAGATAAATACCAAAACTTAGAAGGTACATCACAAGAAATTACTGTAGCATACGATATGGCTAAAGACTTAGAAGTTGGAAATCAAGTATTAATCGATGATGGTAAATTATCAACAGTTGTTATTGAAGTTGGTGAAGGATATGTTAAAGTTAAAGCAGAAAACACACACAAACTTAAAACAAACAAACGTGTTAACTTACCTGGTGTTGACTTCTCATTACCATTCTTAGCTGAAAAAGATATCAATGATGTTATCTTTGGTATTTCAGAAGGAATTAACTATGTAGCTGCATCATTTGTTAACTCAGCTAAAAATGTTAAAGAATTAAGAAAATTACTTGACGAAAATGGTGGAAAACATGTTCAAATTATTTCTAAGATTGAATCACACTTAGGATGCATGAACATCGATGAAATTATTGCTGAATCAGACGGTATTATGGTTGCTCGTGGAGACTTAGGATTAGAAATTCCTTACTACGATGTTCCATACTTCCAAAAGAAAATGATCAGAAAATCACGTGAAGCTGGTAAATTAGTTATCGTTGCTACACAAATGTTAGACTCAATGGAAAACTCACCACACCCTACACGTGCTGAAGTTACAGACGTTTACTACGCTGTTGAATTAGGAGCTGACTCAACAATGTTATCAGGAGAAAGTGCAAACGGTTCATTCCCTGTTGAAGCAGTTAAAACAATGACAGCTATTTCTAAACGTGCTGAAAAAGAATTCTACTCAAGAAATTACTACGAAAGACAATTAGAAAAAGTTTGAGAAAACGAAGATAAAAGAAATAAACGTTCAAAAATCGCTTACGAAATTGCTAAAAAAGCAAAAGACGGTGATTACAAGTACATCGTTGTATTATCAAGAACAGGTGAATTATTAAAACGTGTTGCTAAATTCCGTCCAAACTCATTAACAATTGGTATTTTAGATGATGAAAAATTATTAGGTGGATTTGGTGCTTACTCAGGTGTGTTTGTATCAGTAGATTCAAAAAGATTATTCCCATTAATTAAAGCTGACTCATCAGTTGCTGAAGAAGCTTTAAAACCATATGGAATTCAAAAAGGTGACAAATACTTAGTTGTTGAAAACGATAAATTAACAGAACAAGTTGTAAAATAAATAAAAGAACTAGCTTATGCTAGTTTTTTTAATCAATAAATATCAAACTTGTCAACATTCTAAATATTTTCCCTAAGTTTTTGCGTTTTTAAGTTTTTTATATAAAATTATTATCGCTATGTCAAGTCAAAAAGGTTTATCATTTTCTTCTAAAATTAAAAAAGAAGTAATTATTAATGCAAAAAAAGAGCAAGAAAACTACCACTTCCTAAAAGGGGTTATTTTTTCTAATGCATACCTTGAAGATGACTGATATACTTTAAATATTAAAAATGATTATATTAAAGGTAAAATCATTTCAAAACTAGATAAAAGCAATATAAAATACGTCACAAAAGATGAATGAAAATATAAGGTTCTTGTGGACAAAAATGCTTTTAATTTTGATGATGATTTAGATTATAAAGAATATTTAACTTTTTTCTTTTCGGGTGTTTTTGTTGGTAGTGGAAGCATTTCAAATAAAGAATCAACTTCTTATCATTTAGAGATATCTACATTATCAGAAGAAAAGTCTCAATTGATTAAAGAAAAATTAAATTCATACGAATTTAATTTCCACATCCTTAAAAAACAAAAAAGACACATTTTGTATATCAAAAAAGTTGATGAACTTTTAGACTTTTTATCGGCTATTGGAGCCAAAAAAGCTTGATTTGAATTACAAAATCTCAAAATACATAGAGATAAAGATAATGTATTAAACCGTATAAATAATATAGACTTTTCAAACTTACAAAAGATTGCAGATAGTTCAGTAAAACATATTGAGAACATTAATTATGTTTTTGAACATGATTTGACATCCTTGTTTAGTGAAGATCAACTTATGCTTTTTAGGTTAAAAATTGAGAACCCATGATTATCATTAAATGAACTTGTGTTAATGCAAAATAATGAAAGCGATAATTTAGTTTCAAAAAGTGGAGTTAACCATTGATTGAGAAAATTAGACAAAATTGTTAAAAATCACAAGGAAAAATAAAAACAGGCAAATGCCTGTTTTTTAAATTTTATAATTAAGCTTTTTTAGCTAATTCAACTAACATTGAGAATGTTTTTGGTTCTTGAATAGCTAATTCTGAAAGCATTTTACGGTTTACTGTAACATTTGCTTTTTTAAGACCATTAATAAATTTTGAGTAGCTTAATCCTTCAGCTCTAGTAGCTGCATTGATACGAGCGATTCATAATTTACGGAAGTTTCTTTTAACTTGTTTACGATCTCTGAAAGCGTATGTTCATGATTTAACAACTGCTTGTTTAGCTACTTTGTAACCAATTGATTTGTGTCCAAAGTATCCTTTAGCTAATTTTAATCATTTTTTACGTCTTGCTCTTGTAACTGTTCCACCTTTAACTCTTGCCATATTTAAATTTCCTTTCTAAATTCTAATTTTATTTATCTTGAAACTAAAAGTAGCAAGATTAAATTAAAGCTTTAAATCTTTTAAGGTCGCTTCTTGACATTAAAGCAGCTTTACGTGCATGACGTTTTTGTTTTGTTGTTTTGTTTTGTGCTAAGTGTGAACGGAAAGCTTGTTCTCTTAAGATTTTTCCTGTTCCAGTAACTTTAATACGTTTCTTTAAAGCACTTTTTGTTTTCATTTTTGGCATTTTATTCTCCTTTTGATGAATCTTCAGTTTCAACTTCTTTAGATGAAGTTTCTTCTTTTGAAAGATTCATTTCTTTTAAGTATTTCGCGATTTTATTCTTATTTGGTTGGAGATTCATATTCAAGAAACGGTCATTAACTAATTTAGGTTCTGTTGTTTTGTCTGCAATGTTTTCAAGCGTTGCATAAAAACGATCTAAAACAGTTAACCCTAAGTCTTTTCTACCTAGCTCACGACCTCTTAATTTAACTGAAACTTTAATACGATCACCTTTAAGTAAAAATTCACGTGATTTTTTACTTTTTGTAAGAAGATCATTTTCACCGATCATTGGTGTTAAACGAATTTCACGGTTTTGAACATTAGTTTGTTTTTCTTTGATCTCTTTTTGTTTTTTCTTTCTATCGTATTTAAACTTTCCATAATCAAGAATTCTTGCGATAGGTTTTGGATCAACGCTAATTAAAACAAGATCCATTTTTTGACTTATTGCTAGTTCTAAAGCTTCTGCCTTAGTTTTAACTCCTACTTTTTCCCCATTAGCATCAATTAAGAATACTTTTGAGTAAGGGATATCATTATTTACATAATGTTCTGAAGCAGGTTTTTTTCTTTTATCTGATTGAATAATAATTTCTCCTTAAAATAACTTTAAAAAAGTTTCTCGCAACTCTACCTACCAAAAAAGGCATCAAATTTTGATGCATTTAATTGTAGCTAAACCCAAGGCTATGACCATCAGGTGAGAATTGATTCTACTTTCTGCAATTAAATCTATATTGCTTATTTATTTTACCACAATGTGATATTTTTACAATAATACTTTTTTGTAGTTAAATGCATTATATATAGTGATAAACAGAATTTATGATATTTTTCAAGCAAAAAAACTATGCCGAAAATATCAATTTTTATATCTTCTTAGTATCTAAAAAAATAAACAAAAATGTGATAAAATTTAAACATATTTATATTATTGAAAAGGAGCTTTTATGTTTAATAAAATTAAAGGTACAAAAGACTATTCTTCAGTAGACATTTCAATGCTTGATTTAGTTATGACAATGTTTAAAGAAACAGTTTCAAATGCAGGTTTTAGACCAATTGAAACTCCAATTTTAGAATCATTAGAACTATTTAAAAGAAGTTCTGAAAGTTCAGACATTGTTAAAAAAGAAATGTTTGCATTCAAAGATAAAGGTGACAGAAACATTGCTTTAAAAGCTGAAGGTACAGCTCCGTTCGTTAGAGCATATATTGAAAACAAGTGAAATACATTATTTAATCAAAAGTTCTACTATGCTGGCCCAATGTTTAGATATGAGCAACCGCAAAAAGGTAGATATCGTCAATTTTATCAAGCAGCAGTTGAATTTGTCGGTGATAAAAATTATTTAAAAGATGTTGAAGTTATTTTACTTGGTGCAAAAATGTTAGATATATTTAATGTTCCTTATGTATTAAAAATTAATTCAATTGGTGATGCAGAAACAAGAAAGAATTATCAAGATGCACTAAAAAATTACTTATTGCCTTATAAAGATCAACTTTCACAAACATCACAAGAAAGACTTGAGGGTGGAAACATCCTAAGAATTCTTGATGATAAAGTTGATTCAAAACTTGATTTTATTAAAAAGTCTCCAAAAATAAAAGATTACTTAACAGAAGAATCAAAAACTTACTTTAATAATATCTGCAAGTTTTTAGAAAATAATGGTGTTGAATTTGAGGTTTCTGACGATTTAGTTAGAGGTCTTGATTACTATGATGAAACAGTTTTTGAATTTGTTTCAAAATCAAGAAGCGAAAATTCACAATCAACAATTATTGGTGGAGGAAGATATTCTAAACTAATTAAGGAATTAGGGGGACCTGAAGTTTCGAGTGTTGGTTTTGGATTTGGAATTGATAGATTGATAGATTTATTACTATCAGAAAACATTTTTGACAGAAGGTATTTCGAAGAAAAAACACAAGAAATTGGCGTTTACATTGTAGCAAGTGAACAAGAAGAAAATATCGCAAAATTATTCCAAGAAATTTACTTACCATTAACAGAAATAGACGGATTAAACTTATACTTTGAACATGATTTAGTTAAAAGTAAAAAAGCTTTTGAAAGAGCTAAAAAGTACAATGCTAAAGTTATTGTTAGTGACGATTTTAAAAACCCTAATTTATTTGTGGCTAAAAACTTAGTTTCAAATGATAGAATCAATTTATCTAAAGATGAAGAAGGATTAAGAGCATTAGGTAACTTCATAATCGAAAGTAATCTTTTCGAGGAATTAAATGAAGAAGATTTATATGAACTTATAGAAGGTGAATATGATGAATAAAAATATAAATAATAATGAATTAAGAAAAGAAAATATTGGTCAAACAGTTACATTATATGGTTGAGTTTCAAACAAAAGAAAATTTGGTGAAATTAACTTTGTTGACTTAAGAGATAAATTCGGAATTACTCAAATTGTTTTCAATCAACCAATTAGTTTTACAAAGGAATCAGTTCTAGAAGTAACTGGTGAAGTTGTAGCTCGTAAAGATGTTAATAAAGAACTTCCTACTGGTGAAATTGAAATAATTGTTAAAGAATATAAAGTTTTATCTTTAGCAGCAAATGAACTTCCTTTCCAAATTAGAGATGATATTGAAGTTAAAGAAGAATTAAGATTACAAAATAGATTCTTAGACTTAAGAAGACCAGTAATGCAAAAAACTATTGCGTTACGTAATAAAGTTATTTTCGCAATGAGAGAGTTCTTCCAAAGTCAAGATTTCTTGGAAATTGAAACTCCGATTCTTTCTAAAGCAACACCTGAAGGCGCTAGAGACTTCCTGGTTCCTACTAGAAAGGAAAATGCATTTTATGCTCTTCCACAAAGTCCACAATTATTTAAACAATTATTAATGATTTCTGGATTTGAAAGATATTTCCAAATTGCTAGATGTTTCAGAGATGAAGACTCACGTAAAGATAGACAACCTGAGTTCACTCAATTAGATGTTGAAGTTAGTTTTAATGATGTTGAATCATTCCAAAGTTTTATAGAAAGAATGTTTCAACATGTTATGAAAAAGGTGATGAATGTTGATATTAAAATACCTTTTGAAAGAGTTGAATATGATACAGCTATTGCTAAATATGGTAGCGATAAACCAGACTTTAGATATGATAAAGAAATAGTTGATATTAATAGCTTTTGCAATAATACTAACTTTAATATTATTAAAGATGCTCCAAGCAAAAGAATGCTTAAAATTGGTGAAAAGATTTCTAAAAAAGAATTTAAAGTGCTTGAAGAAATTGCTAAGAAAAATGGAGTTAATGCACTATTTTATTTTGTAGTCGAAAATAATGAAGTTGTTCATTCAAACTTTGCTTCTAAAGTAGGGGAGGCTGTTAGAGAGTTAATTGACTCACAAATAGAAAAAGATGGGACATATTTAATTACAGCAAATAAATATGAAAAAGCTTCACAAGCTTTAGGTGCATTAAGAGTTGAATTGAACTCATGATACAAATGAGCTAAAGATGAATTTAACTTTAAATGAATTACAAAATTCCCAATGTTTGAGTATGATGAAGAGACAGATACTTGAGCAGCTGCTCACCATCCATTCACTCAATTTGATCATACATTAGAAGAAGTTAAAAAGTTAGATAAATCAAAAATTAAGGCTAAGAGTTATGACTTAGTTATGAATGGTTTTGAACTAGGTTCAGGATCAGCAAGAATTTTTGATCAAGAAACACAAAAAACAGTTTTTGATTTAATTGGATTAGATCAAGAAGCACAGAAAAATAAATTTGGTTTCTTCCTAAAAGCATTTGAATATGGTGTTCCACCACATTGTGGAATTGGATTAGGGATTGATAGGATTGTTATGCTTTTAGCTGGGCATTCTACAATTAGGGATGTAATTGCATTTCCTAAGAATTCAAGAAATGAAGATATCTTCACAGGAGCACCTTCAAATGTAGGTCAAGATCAATTAGATGATCTATATTTAAAAGTAGAAAGTAAGGATAAATAAAATGAAAGAAGCAAAAGATTTAAAATATTTACACGCGAATTTACAAGTGATGTATCAAAAATTAAGTAACATTCACTGAAACATTGCAGGAGTTGAATTCTTCGAAATGCATGAAGAAGTTGATAAATTAAGAGGGGATGTTCTTAACTTTGTTGATGAAGTTGCCGAAAAAGTTGTTATGCTTGGAGATGTTGCTTTAGGAAGTTATGCGGAAATGATTAAATTAAGCACAATTAAAGAAATTGAAAGCAGAGAATTTAGATACGAAGAAGCAGCAAAAGTTATTGTGGAAGATTTAAACTTTATCTTAACCAAAATTGTTGATTTAGATTGAAGTAAAAGAGTTCAACCCTTAATTGATGAAATCACAATGTCATTTGATAAATGATTATGACAATTTAGTAAATTAGTTAAATAGTTTTTTAAGGCCTTTATCTTAGTGGTAAAGGTTTTTTTAATTTAACTATATAGATATTCAATTGAAATAAAAAATCACGGGCGTATGTTGCTCGTGATTTTGTTTAAATGATTTCTTTTGTTATCTCTTGGTTTTATCATATGGTATACCGGCTGCTGCAGGTCCATATGTATTTTTACTTGATGCGATCATAATAATAAGAGTAATAGCGTAAGGAATAATAGCGAACATATCTCTATATCTAGATAATGATTCACCTAATACGTTAACTCCGTAGAATGAGAACGCAAGTAAGAATGAGAAGAATAATGAGATAAGGATTGAGAAAGAAATTCTTCATCTACCTGTAATCATAATAGCTAAAGCAATGAACCCGAATCCTTGTACGTCTTTTGTTAAAGAGAAGAAACTGATTTGACTTTGAGCAAATATAGAACCAGCCATACCTGCGATAAATCCTGCGATAGCTAAAGCTTGTCATTTAATTTTGTTAACGTTAATTCCAGCAACATCAGCTGCTTGGGGGTTCTCCCCAACTGATCTAAATCTTAATCCTCATCTTGTTTTTCTTAATGCGAATCAAGAAACTGCTGCAACAACAATAACAATAACTAATTTAAGTGAAACTAAGTTTTCTCATGTACCAGTAGCTGATGACATAGCTAATTCTGGTCTATTTCTTAACTCAATAATTGTTCCAACTTTTTGAATACGTGTTGTTAAGAATAAAACAACAATAGCTGCAATACCTGTTGCTAAAATATTAATAGCAAACCCTGAAATTGTTTGATCTGATTTGAACTTAATTGTAGCAAGACCAAATAAAAGACCAAATAATAATGTTGAAACTGCAGCAAGTAATGTTAATGGAATTTGTGTTCATATATTTGTAATTTCAAAAGTATCTGTGAAGATAACACTGAAGATTGAATACATTGCTGCACCAAATACCATGAACCCGTTGATAGCGATGTTAACAATTCCGGCTCTTTCTGAGAAAATACCAGAAATTGTACCAAGTAATAAAATTGAGAAGAAGAAAAATGTATATCCAATAATTAATTCCATATTAAATTTCTCCTACTGATGAGTTAATTTTAAAGAATTTCATGTATGATTCTTTAACTTTTCCACAAAACTCAATAAATAAACTTTCTTTAACAAGTTTAAATGTTTGTCTTCTATTTTTGACTTGGTTTTTGAATTTACCTTTTTCATCGCTATATGTATTTACACCAAATTTATTTCTTTTGTCAAGGTGTTCAAATTTAAGTTTTGAAATTTCTGAATAGAAATCTAATAATTGTTCTTCGTTATATTTTTTAGAAGCGGCAATCTTATTGTAGATTGTTTTTTCATAAGCATTTTCAACGCTTCTAAATTTATTTTTAATTTTAATGTTTTTAAAGAACAATCCGATTAATTTAAATCTTTCTGGGATTATGTATTTGAATTTACTTACGTGATATGCACGGAAGTTGAATCAATATGCCTTTGTTGAGAATAAATATCCATACTTGACGAGCGAACGCATCACCCTAAACTTATAGAAGATTACAGCTAGAGCAGACATAAAGATAATAATACCTGTAATGATTTGGAAGAAGTCGTCTGTAACTTTTTCTCCACCTTTTAAGAAGCTAAATCCAATTTTTGAAGTATTAATTAATGAATAGATAATTGATGTAAATACAACTCCAATTGGGCTATTTAAAGCAATAAGAGCAATAGCAATAGATTCAAAACCAATTGCTATAGGAGCTGAAGCTGCTTCGATTCTATTGTTTTTAAGAACAATATAGAAGAATCCAGCAATACCTGAAAGAGCACCTGAAATACCTAAGATAACAACTGTTAAAAGTTTTTCATTTACCCCAACATATTTTGCATTTGTTTTGTTTAATCCAACCATTTTGATTTTGTAACCGATAGCTGTTTTACTGTAAATGAATCATGTTGCTAATACCAAAAGAACCAATAACCCAATTCCGAAGTAAATAAATGTCATTTGGTGACCTGATTCAATGGTGATTTTTTGAGTTCCACCAAGTGGATCAAAGTATGAATATGCTTCGTTTGAGAATACTTTGTTTGCTTCAGTGAATAAGAACTTAGCAATATAAGTAATAATTCAGTTTAAGAAGATTGTTGAAATAACTTCATGCACGTTAAAGAAAGCTTTAAGCACACCTGAAATCAATCCAACTAACATACCCATCATAATGAATACAAAGAACATTCCTAATAAAAATTCAAATGAAATATTTTTAATATCCATTCTTAAAGCAATAATAATAACAAAGAAAATTACTGCTGGGAAAGTCATTTGACCTGACACCCCGATGTTAAATAAACCAGATTTAAATCCTATTGAGATTGCTAAACCTGAGAAAGCAAAGAATAAGAAGAATAAAAGGAATGTTGATTGGTTTGACTCTCTTGTTGAGAAATCAAAAATATATTGAACGAATGAGAAGATTGTAGTATCTTGTGGATTAGATCCAGATGACCCCATTATTCAATAAATAACAGAGGCAGCTAAAATACCGAAGAAAACTACTCAAACAGAAGCAAAGATTTTTCTTCTGCCTTGTTGCTTATCTTCAAACATGAAGAATCTTCTTGATTTTTCCATGAAGTTAACTGCTTTATTTTTTGAGTAAGCTGTTTCCATTATTTATCTCCTTTCTCATCATTTTTGTGAGCCATATAAATACCAATTTCTGTTCTTGTTAAATCTTTAGCATTTTTAACAGCAAGAATTTCACCTGTGTTAATAACAGCAATTTTATCCGCTAATGCTAAAACTTCATCAAGTTCATATGAAATTAATAAGATAGCCTTACCATTTTTCTTTTCTTCTAAAATTTGTTCGTGAATGTTTTTAATAGCACCAACATCTAAACCACGTGTAGGTTGAACAATTAAAATGAAATCATGTGGTGAATTCATTTCACGACCAACGATGAATTTTTGTTGGTTACCACCAGAAAGTTGACGTGATTGAGATAAACCATTTCTTGCACCTCTAACGTCGAATTTCTTAATAATGTTTTCTGTTTCTTTTTTAATTTTTGATTCTCTGAAGATTCCGAATTTTACATATTCAGGATCTCAGAGTCTACGTAAAATTGTGTTGTATTTGATGTTGTAATCAAGTACTAAACCATGTTTATGTCTATCACTTGGGATAAATGAAAGCCCAAGTTTTGAAATTTCGTAAACATTTAAGTTTTCTAATTCCACAAATTTGTCTTGGTTTTTTAAATGTTTTGAAATTTCTTTTTCAAATAAGTAGAAGTAGCATAAAGCAGCAACTACAGCAATGATCATTAAAACAAATGCAATTGCATAGTGAATTAATGTATCAAATTTATATTAAATTGAGAAGTAGTATCCTAATGGTAAAAGACCAATTAAGATAAATGAAGCAGCAAAAGCAAAACTAACTAATATTGAAACTAAGTAATGCTTAATTAATCTTCATTTTGTTAAACCGTAGTATTTGTTTCAACCAACATAAATAAATGCTAAGAATCATCCTGCTAATACAGCATTAACAATCATGATTATTGAAATGAATCCCGCAAGAGCTGAAATATTTAAACTAAATACACCAATTAAAAGTAAGATAAAGATTACAAATGAAATTGAAACAAATCCAATTTTTGTTCATAATGCAATTTTCTTAGTTCTAACAGTAGCTTTATCAAACACAAGATTGTCTGACATATGCATATTTTTAAATATTTTTTGTGCGATTGTAAATACGAAGATTGCAGAACCAAAGTATAAGAATCCAGCTAAGATTTTATATGTTGAATTAATATCTTTGTGTTCCGGGTTTAAAATCATTAACAATGTTGCAATTGCGAATAGTAGAGTAAAAGCAACAAAGTTAAATATCATTTTATTTTTATTTTCTTTCTTAATTGCCTTAAGTTTATGTTCAATTAAGTTTGTTCTTGTTAATCTAATTGAACCACTAGAAGGTTTTTTCATACCACTAACTACATACTCTAAGTCTGTTTGACCATTACCTTCAACTCCGGCAATAGCAACAATCTCACCACTTTTAACTTGTAATGAAATATTTTTAAGTGGTTTTTCACCAGTAGTAGAAACATTTTGAATATCAAGAATAACTTGGTTTTTTGAAGTATCTGAATATGTGTTTCTTGCATTTTCTACTTCACCACCAACCATTCTGTTAGCCATTTCTTCAATAGAAACGTCTTTAACAGCAAAGTTACCTGTAACTTGACCGTGTCTTAGAACAGTTGCATTATCAGCAACTTCTTTAATCTCACCCAATTTGTGAGAAATGAAAAGAATTGTTTTTCCTTGTTCTCTAAAAAGTTTGAATGTGTTTAATAAACCTTTAATTTCTTGATCTGTAAGAACAGCAGTAGGCTCATCGAAAATTAAGATTTCTGAATCACGGTATAACATTTTCATAATCTCAACTTTTTGTTGAGTTGCAACTGTTTCTTTACCTGTTTGTTTGTTTAAATCAAAGTGTAAATTAAATTTGTTTTGAATTGTTTTAATTTTTCTAATTGCAGGACCATAGTCAATAATCCGAGTTGTTTTATTAAAGTTCTCTGCTCCTAAAACAATGTTTTCAAGGTTTGTATATACATCAACAAGTTTAAAGTGTTGGTGCACCATACCAATACCTAAAGCGTTAGCATCATTAGGGCCTTTAATTAAAACTTCCTTATCATTAACTTTGATGGTTCCTTTATCTGGTTCATATAAACCAAAAAGGATTGACATAAGTGTACTCTTACCAGCACCATTTTCTCCAATAAGCGCGTGGATTGATCCTTTTTGAACCTCAAAACTAATATTTTGATTAGCTTTAATTGAACCGAAAGATTTAGAAATATTATTAAATTCTATTGCATTAATTTTTTTCATAACGCTCCCTTTCGATTGTTGTAAATAGTTATTTTAATAAATATTTGTAATTATACTCAAATTTATAGATTTAAAAAACCGTAAAAAACGGTTTTTTTAAATATTTTTTTAATTATTAACTGTTAACGATTTCAACTAATTTATTAACAACTGTCGCGATGTTAGCTTGTTCAACTTCTGCGCCATCTTTTTCAGAGTTGTGTTTTGAAATGAATGCTTTTTCATCTTGCGGAAGAGCTGCAAAGATTCTTTTAGCTTCTTCAATAGCATCGTTCATTACTTTTCTGTGTGCTTCATTTTTCATTGTTGAAGGCGCAAGACCTACTCAGTGAGCGTCAAATCCAGCGAAGTATGATTGTGTTGTTTGTTTACTTGTATTTTTGTATTTTGCAATTTTTGCTTGTGAAGCTTCATCTTCAAATACAGCAGCTAAAATAACATCATAAACAGCTTGTCCAATGTTTTTAAGAACTGAAGTAGCTAAGTATTCTTTTCCGTTTTGGAATGCTTTAGATTGGTCAACGTCAACCCCAATAACTAATTTGTCAGCAAATTTAGCATTTTTTCTAATTTCTTCAATTGTAACTGATGTAGCTGGTCCAGCAACTGGATAAACAAATGTTGCACCTTGGTCTAAAACACCTGTAATAACTGATTTTTGTTTTTCATCTGGTTGGAACCCTGAATCAAGTGGTAAGCTAGGAGCATGTGTTGTTTTGATTGTATTGTTTTGGTTGAAGTAGTGTAATCCTTTTAAGTAACCTGTAATGAAGTCTGTAACTCCAAAGAATGGACCTCCACCAAATGCAGAAGATTTTCTTTTATCTGCTTGTTCTGGGTAAACAGTAGCTAAAAATTTACCAATTGCATGTCCTAATTGTCATGATGCTTGGTTAACATCGAAGTTTAAAGCATAGAAGTTTTGGTAATCAACATCTAAATCAAAGTCAATACCAATAATAATAACTTTTTTCTCTTCTAATTTTGCTTTATTTTTTTCAATTCATGGTTTAATGTGTTCTCCGTGTGAGAATCCTGGAAGAACAATAACATTAGCACCTTCATCAACTGCTGTGTTGTATGATTGTTCGTATGAGTTTCCTTTTGGTTCTACGGCTGTGAATTCAAAAGCTTCTTTTCTCTTACCATTAATTGTTTCAGCTGTTTGATCAGCGATTTGTAATAATGCTTCTCAAGCTGATTGGTTGAATGATTTATCAGAAACTTTTCCTGTATCTGTAATTAAAGCAAATTTAATGTTTTTAGCTTTAATTTTGTCGCTTTTTACAAATTCTGAGTTAACATTTGCTTTAATATCAATTTCTGCAACTCTATCTTGCTTTTCGATGTAGTCATCGATATTTGATGTCGCTTTAGTTCCACATGAAATAGCAACTGCTGGTAATGCTAATGAAGCAATCCCTGCGAATGAAAGTAAGTATTTTTTTAATTTCATAATTTCTCCTAATTTTATAAATTTTAAGTAAAAATAATTTTTTGGTACTTAAAACCGTTAAATATTATACAAGCAAATTTGTTTGTAAATATTTATTTCCACATTTTCCACATTTTTATGAATTAATTTTTTCTACAAGTTTATTTACTAATTCATCAAGGTTTTCATTGTATTCAACATTGTCATAATCTGTAAATGCATTTATAAATCTTTTTTCATCTTCACTTAACGCAATAAATTTATTTTTTGATTTTTCTAATTCCCTATTAATTGCATCTTTAAGTTTTTCGTTTGATACCGTTGATTTTGCATATCCTACTCAACCTTCAGCAAATCCTCCCAATAGTGATTTAGCTCCCGTAGTTGATTCAACAATTCGACTTTGCAAGTTTTTGTTTTTGATTCCGAATACAAATTCATTAATTACATCATAGATTGCTTGAGCAATATTTTTTTGTACTGATGTAGCAAATCTACCTGCATGAGCAGGATATGATTTAGATTGATCTACATCAACTCCAACTACATAAGTATCCATATTTCTTTTTCTAATTTCATCTAACATTAATGAAACTCCACCTGCAACAACTGGATAGACAAATTTAGGTGATTTTGATACTAATGAAAGTGTTACCCCACTCATATTTGTGTCTTCAACAGAATATCCTGCATTTAACGCGACATTTGGAATATGATTAATTTTGTTTGTTGTTTCACTTCTTGAGTTGTATTTTTGAACACCTTTTAAGTATCCTGTAATGAAACTTACAACATCAGGTCCATTTCCTCCACCATATGCTCCAAATTTTCTGTTATCTGTATTGTTATTTCCTGGATATACATTACCAAAAGCATTTGCTAAGGCATTCCCAACAATGTATGCAGCTTCTTGAATTTTAAAGTTAACTTCAAATAGGTTTTTAAATTTTGTTTTATTTTTTAGTCCAACTGTAAAATCAAGTGCAATAATTGTTACATTATTTTTGATTAATTTATCAACATTACTTGGGTTTTCTAAGTATGCATTAATTTTTGAACCGTGGTTTCAACCAGATAAGATTCATACTTTTTGTCCACTTTCTAAAGCGTTGTTGTAAACTTCTGTTAACTCGGTTGTTCCTGGGTTAATGTCAGTAATTTCGATTTGGTTTTTGTCATCTTTTCTTGTATCTTCAACTAATTTAATTAAAGCTTCTCATGATGATTGGTTAAATGATTTATCTAATGTACCGCCCGAACCATTAATTAAAGCAATTTTGATTCCAGCATTTTCTTTTAAAGCCTCGTAGCTTAAATTTGGGTTTTTTACAACTTCTGTAATTCTTTCATTCAATGGAACGAAATTATTGATTTCTTGCCTTTCTTGTTTTCCGCAAGAAACAATAACCATTGGTAGTGAAGTCAGTGTAGTACCCATAAATAAAGATATTAGTTTTTTGTTGAATTTCATATTTTCTCCTCATCAATATATTTATATAACTATATTGTACTCTTTTTTATATGAAAACATTAACATATGGGTTTATTACCATAATTTTTGCCACATTTGTGTAATTATTTCCATTGTTTTTATTACTTTTAGACCTTTATAAAAGGTTTAAAAGTGATTATTCTAATATAATTTAATTGAACATTATAAATGTTTATTAAATTAAATTTGAAAGGAGAGTATGTTTTCTATTAGTAAAAAACACTCTATTGAGAAAAAAGAGAAAAAGTTAAATAATAGTAATTCAGGAAGACTTAGAAGAGTTTTATCTAAAATTTCTGGTGCTTTTATGTTACCGATTTCTGTTATGTCAATAGCTGGGTTATTTCTAGGTGTTGGTGCTGCTGTTGCAGGAATTGATTCTACAAATACAGCTTTAGTAACATTTGGACATTTCATTAAAGCATTAGGTGATCCTGTATTTGCTGCATTACCATTATTATTTGCTATTGCTTTTGTTATAGCATTTACTGATGAAGCAGGAATTGCCGTTTTTGCTACAGTTATTGGTTACTTAGTCTTTTCAGCTATTCAATCTGTCTTTATACAACCAGTATATTCAGATACAGAAAAAACTAATTTATCAGGTTATACTATTTTATTTGAAGAAGGCGGAAGAAATCACGCTTCACTTAAAAGTACAGTTGGACTGACATTAGGAATTAGAACTTTACAAACTTCTGTTTTTGGTGGTATTTCAGTTGGTTTAATCGTTCAATACTTATACAAAAAATTCCACACAATTAAATTACCTCAAGTGATTTCATTCTTTGGTGGTAAAAGATTCGTATCTATTATTACCATCCCAACAATGGCTGCATTAGCTTTTGTATTCTTATTATTCTGACCATGAATCGGAGTTGGATTAAACGCATTTGGTAATGCATTAAATAAAGCTCCATATGGATTAGAATCATTTGTATTTGGATTTATTGAAAGATCATTAATTCCATTTGGATTGCACCATGCGTTTTATGCACCATTATGATATTCTAATGCTGGAGGAAATGTTGGTGTTGCTGTTTTAGAATTTGTTAATCAACCAGGTATTAAGGCTGGAGATTCATTAAATGCTTTAGTTGAAGCTATTAAACTTGAAGGAAACAAATTTGTTGGAGATTCAACTGCAGCATTATCATTATTGAAATTCGCTAACACAATTGAATGAACAGATGGAGATGGTGTAAAACATTCAGCTCCATTATTTGAATTCATTCAAAATGTTGGTGTTAAATTAGGTAGATTCACAGACGGTAAATTCTCATTTATGATCTTTGGATTACCAGCAGCAGGACTTGCTATGGTTATGGCTGCTCCGAAAGAAACACGTAAAATTGCTTTTGGTACAGTTTTACCAGCGGCAATTACTTCATTAACAACAGGTGTTACAGAACCAATTGAATTTACATTCTTATTCTTGGCGCCATACTTATTCTGAGGATTCCACGCTATTATGTGTGCTTTCTCATTTATGTTTGCAAACTTATTAAGTGTGCATGTTCCACAAGCGTTCTCAGGTGGATTATTAGATTTATTACTTTACGGAATTATTCCTTTTGCTAAAGGGACAAACTTCTACTGAACATTAGTTATTGGTCTTGGATATGCTCCAATTTACTTCTTTGTTTTCTACTTTGTAATTAAATGAAAAGATTTAGCTACTCCAGGTAGAGGTGGAAATGTTAAGTTATTTAGTAAAGCAGACTTTATTAATAAAAATAATTATGAAGCAAGTACTGAAGATGAATTTAAAGACTTAGACAAACAAGCATTAGCAATTGTTCAAGGATACGGTGGTATTGATAATATCGTTGCATTTAACAACTGTGCTTCAAGATTAAGATACGACATTAAGGATGCTTCTAAAGTTGATCAAGAAGCGCTAAAAAATGCAGGTGCAGTAGCAGTTAAATTCGAAGGAAATACTCATGCACAAGCAATCTTAGGTCCTTCAGCTGAACAAGTTAATGCGAAAATTAAGTCACAAAGAGACTTAATTGCTAAATGAGAAGAAGCAAATAAAACTTCAACAAAACCTGTTGTTGAAGAAAAACCACTTGTCGAAGCAGAAATCAAAAATGAAACTCAAGAACAAAAAAGTGAAGATACAATAATTGATAAAAGAGTTGTAAAAGTCCAAACTGTTGCTATAGGTGATATTATTAACTTAGAAGAACTTAAAGATGATGTTTTTTCAGCTAGATTAATGGGGGATGGTTTTGCAATCAAATTCCAATCTGAAAAAGTTGGTAATGTTTATGCACCTGTTTCAGGTGAAATTACAATGGTTTATCCATCAAAACACGCTTACGGTATCGAAACAAAAGAAGGTGCTAAAGTTTTAGTTCACATTGGTATTGATACAGTTAAACTTGATGGTAAAGGATTCAAGAGTTATGTTCAAGAAGGAACAAGAGTTAAAGCTGGTGATAAATTAGCTTCAGTTGACTTAGGACTTCTTAAGAAAAATAAAATCAAATCTGATGTTGTTGTAATTATTTTAAACGAAGGTTCAAAAAACCAATTTACACTTGAGGAAGGTAAAAACAAAGCTTACACAAAATCAGAACTAATCGGAAAAATTAGATAATTTTAGCAAAGGCATCACGCCTTTGTTTTTTAACTTTAATATAAAATCCCACTAGCTTTAAGTTAATGGGATTTTGTTTATTCTTGAATTTCTTCTTGTCCTTCTTCGACATAATTTTCAGTATGTTTACATTTAGGGAAGTTTTTACATCCAATGAATTTTTGACCTTTTTTATTATTTCTAATTAATAAAACACCATTACATGCAGGGCAAGCTCTTTCAAGTTCAGGAGCTGAGAATTGATAAACATTAATTTTACCTAATGCGTCTTTAACTTCTTCTTGAAATCTATTTCAAAAGTCTTCTAAAACCACATTTTTTGATAATTCATTATCAGCAATTTTATCTAATTCTTCTTCAACTTTAGCTGTGTATGATTCATTAATAATATTCGGGAATCCTGCAATTAATGAATCACATAAAGCAATACCAAATTCAGTTGGAATTAATTGCGATGATTCATTAACAACGAATTTTCTATCTTTAATAATTTTAACTGTTGTAGCGAATGTAGAAGGTCTACCAACTTTAATATTATCAAGCATTTCAATTAATGAACCTTCATTATATCTTGGCACAGGCTTTGTTTCATGATCTTCAAAGTTAAAACTTTCTACATTAACTAATTGATCCTTTTGATAATTTGGATCAATTTTCTCTGATTCATATCCAGTTACAACATAGTACCCGTCAAAAACAACTTTTGAGAAAGATTGTTTAAATAAGTACTCACCTGTTTGAAATTCATAAGCTTTACTTTCTCTTACTGGTTGAGTTATTAAAGCCATTAAAGTGTTTTCATAAATTAATTTATATACTTTAAGATCTTGCTCACTCATTTCTGGGTATTTTTGAGCTGCTTTTTCTGGTGTTAAGTAAACATCTGTAGGTCTAATAGCTTCATGGGCATCTTGATCACCACTAAATCCTTTAATTTCAGAAGCTATATATTCTTGGCCTCATTTATTATTAATATATTTATGTGCTTGATTAATAAAATCTTGAGATAATCTTGTACTATCAGTTCTTGGGTAACTAATTAAACCGCCATCTCCAAAACCTTCGTAAAGTTTTTGTAAGATAACTTGAGTAGAAGATGAACTAAATGGACTCTTTTTATATAATACAGATTGTTTAAAAGGTGTGATTGCTGAAACTTTTCTTCTTGAAACAGTTACATCAGTAACTTTTAATTCTTTTTTAGCTGTCTCAAAGTATTTTTTAACCTTATCAACTTCTTCGCTTAAAATTCAATCTTTTCTATCAGTTACATTTGGATTGAAGTAGTATGCTAAAGTTTCATTATTTACAAGTTTTGCATTTAATTTAAAGTATTTTTCAGGAACAAAGGCTTGAATTTCTCTTTCTCTATCAACCACTAGTTTTAAAGCAATTGATTGCACTCTACCTGCTGTTGGAATACCTGGAGCATTTTTGAATTTTAATTTCATTAAGTTACTTAATCTAAAACCAATAATTCTATCAAGCATTCTACGTGATTTTTGAGCGTTAACTAAACCTTCATTTAAATCCCCTGGATTACTTATAGCTCTTAAAATAGCATCTTTTGTAATCTCGTTGTACTTAATTCTATAATAGTTTTTTAATTTAAAGTAAGATACTAAATGTTGACCGATTCCTTCACCTTCACGGTCAGGGTCAGTTGCAATATAAACATTGTCAACGTCTTTTAAAGCTTCCTTAATATCATTAACAACTTTTCTTTTTGTTGAATCTAAAGAATACTTTGGTTCTCATTCTTGTAAATCTATTCCTAAACCATATTCTCCATCAGTTTTCATCTTTAAGAAGTGACCAACTGAGGCGATAACATTGAAGTCATCACCTAAATATTTTTTAATTGTAGAAACCTTGTTTGGAGACTCGACTATTACTAAGTTTTTCATGTTGATAAATATACATTATTTTATGGGATTTGAGTAGAAATTTTCAAAATTCTATATAAATATTATTAATATTTATTATTTTTTCACAAATACTAGGAAAAAAAGTCTGCAATTTCGCATTTGGTTTTTTAGGTTTAGGTATTATAATTAATCATGAGTATATATATTAAATACTCCTTAGCTATTTAAATAAAAATTCCGTCAAATAGCTCAGTAGACCATAAGGAGAAAAATGAACAAATACGAAATTATGATGATTGTTAGCCCAAAAGCTGATGTTAAAGTTGCTTTTGACTTATTATCTGAAGTTTTTGGAAAAGGTGTTTCAAAAGCTGAAAAATTAGAAAACAATCGTCTTGCATACGAAATTAACAAATCAGAATTTGGACAATATGTTTTAGCAAACGTTGAAACAAATGGTTCAAACATTGCTGAATTCACACGTCGTACAAACATTATCAAAGAAATTTGAAGAGCTTTAGTTATTAACTTAGATACAGAAAAAGGATTATCGTCTAAAAAAGCATCTAAGAAAGCTGTAAAACCAAAAAGAGTTTTCGAAAGAAAAGCTAAAGAAAATGCTGCTGAAACTTCATCAGAAAAACCTGTTAGAGCAAGAGCTCCAAGAGCTAAAAAATCTGAAGAAGCTAAATAGTTAATTAAAGATTTTAAGGAGAATTAGTTATGTTAAACAAAGTGATTTTAATCGGTAGAACAACTCAAGATATTGAATTAGCTTATACAAGTCAAGGTATCGCATATGGAAGAGTATCTTTAGCAGTAGATAGAAAAAGAAGTGCTAATGCACCAAGACAAACAGACTTTATTCAACTTGTTTTTTGAAGAGGCACAGCTGAATTCATGAAAAACTATATTAAAAAAGGTCACTTAATTTATGTTGAAGGTGAATTACATATCAACCAATTTACTAATAGAGATAATCAAGTTATAAAATCTACTGAAGTTACTGTTATGGAAATTAAGCTTTTAACTCCTAAGTCTTCAACAACCCAAAGAGTTGATTCAGACGCAGTGTTTAGAGCGCCTGAGCAACCAAGAAGCTCATATTTTCCACAACAACAAAACAATTCTCAAGCACAATTACAAAATCGTCAATCAAATAGTCAAACATCTCAATTGCATGAAATTGATTAATTATCATATTCTGAAGATAATTCTGGATTATTTGAAACCGACGATAATTAAGGAGATAAAATGTCATACATTAAACGTAAAAAAGCTTTTACAGGAAGAAAAAAAGTTTGCTACTTCTGTGAAGAAAACATTCAATACATTGATTACAAAAACACAGAATTATTAAACAAATACATTTCAGCAACAGGGCAAATTAAAGCTAAAAGTGTTTCAGGAACATGTGCAAAACACCAAAGAAAAGTTGCAACAGCTGTAAAAAGAGCAAGATTCATTGCTTTAATGCCTTTCACAATCGTTCGTACACGTACAATGTCAAAATAATAAAAAGTCGCGTTAGCGATTTTTTTATTTTTTTATATAATTTACACTAATGAAAAAGAAGCTATTATTTATTCAAATTTTGTTTATTAAAAATATATTAAATATTTTTACAGATTTAGAATATCCGACAGTTCCTTACAGTGTTGAAGAATACTGTGAGAATCTTTTTGATACAGTCTCCCCTTATGCTTTTGCTAATTAGAAAACAATAGAGAGGAGAAATTATTTATGAATTCAAATAAAAAGAATTTAAAACATATTATTGAACTTAAAAACATCGTTAAAACTTTTGATAATAAAACAGTTTTAAACGATATTGATTTAAAAATTAATAGAGGTGAATTTGTTACCTTATTAGGACCATCAGGTTCAGGAAAAACAACAATTTTAAGATTAATTGGTGGTTTTGAATGAGCTACTCGTGGTGAAATTAAATTTAATGGTAGAGATATCAAAGACTTATCTCCACACAAAAGAAATGTTTCAACTATTTTCCAAGATTATGCTTTATTCCCTCATTTAAATGTTGAAGGAAACATTTTATATGGTTTAAAAATAAAAAGAGTTCCACGTGAAGAAATTAACCAAAAATATGTTTCATTATTAGAAAATAAAAAGGCAAGATGAGAATTAAAAGCAAAACAAGAAATGAAAAAACTTGATGACATTCAAGATAAATACATTAAAGAACTTGAAACATTAAAACCAGGAACATACCAATACAACAAACGTCAAAGATGACTTGATGATTCAGACTTTAAATACTCATACTGAGAAAACTTCGTTGAATTAAAAACACAAGACTTTGAAAATAAATACTTCAAACGTAAAATGACTAAAGATGAGTTAAAGGAAAAAGTTAAAAGAATTATTGACATTGTTGGACTTTCAGGAAATGAAACTAAAGCAATTAGTGAGCTTTCAGGTGGTATGAAACAACGTGTTGCATTAGCTAGAAGCTTAGTTATCGAACCAGAAATATTATTATTAGATGAACCACTTAGTGCTTTAGATGCTAAAATTAGACAAAAAATGCAAGTTCTTTTAAGATCAGTTCAACAAGAACTTGGTTTAACATTCATTTTTGTTACACATGACCAAGATGAAGCTCTTGAACTTTCAGATAGAATTGCTATCATGCGTGATGGTATTATTGAACAATATGACACACCTAAAAATATTTATGACTACCCAGTTAATATCTGAGTAGCTAAATTCATTGGAGACTCAAACATTTTCAACGGTAAAATTGTAGAAGATGGAAACGTTAAATTATTTGGTAGAGAATACAAAACAGTTCATGAAGAAGAAGAATTCGAAATTGGAACTGAAGTTGACGTTTTAATTAGACCTGAAGATATTGATATCACAAGTACAAACACAATGAGAGAAGGTAAAATCGTTGGTAATGTTAAAGAAATTTCATACCGTGGAAGTTACTACTATTTAACAATTGAATCAGATGAAGGAAATATTTTTCACGTAGAAACTGCTAAGAAATTTGACCTTGATGAAGTTGTTTACTTAAGTTGAACAATTGACTCAATTCACTTAATGAAAAAAGATACAAAGTGAGATTATTCACAAAATGAATTCCAAAATTAAATCAATGTTAACATTTGATAAAAAGGCTTATCTTTTTATCCCGTATTTATTCTTAGCAATATTTCTTATTATCTTACCAATATTAATGATTGTTATTAGTGCGTTTTCGACAAAAGATTTTGACGCATATGTATTAGTGAAAGATTCAAACACTTGAAATATCATCGGTAGATCATTATGAATAGGTATTGTTTCTGCTTTACTTTGTTTAATAATTGGTTTCCCATATGCATATTTTGTTTCAACATCAAAATCAAAATTATTTAAAATATTTGCCTTAAGTTTAATGATTAGTCCTTTAGCAATTTTTACAGTTGCGCGTATTTACTCAATCAAAGGACTTGCATTAGCTATTTTTGCTACTAATCCTAAATCATTAAACAACGAATTATTCATCATTTTCGGTTTAACATACTTAAACATTCCGTTAATGGTTATGCCTTTATACACAGTGTTTAAAGATATGCCTAAAAACATCATTGAAGCTAGCCATGACCTTGGATTTGGAAATGTTGAAACAATCTTCAAAGTTGTTATTCCATATGGAACAAAAGCGATTTTAAGTGGGTTAGGAATTATCTTCTTATCAAGTGCTACAACCTTTATTGTTAGTGCTAAGTTACTTCCAGATGGTTCACAAAATCAATTAATTGGTATTGTAATTAACTCAAAAATCAACCCAGGAAACAAATATGACTTAAGTAGTGGTTCAATGCTTGTTATTGTTGTTTCAGCAATCTTCATTGGTATTTACTCATTATTATTAATTGTTCCAAAAATTATTTTCAAACTTAAGAAAGGAGCTCACTATGAGTAAGTTCACTAATTTCTTAAGAAAAAGTTATATTTACCTAATTTTAGGTTTCGTTTATGTCCCACTTGTATTTGGTGTTGTTTTCAGTTTTAACAAACCCACACCAAAAGGTGAAGCTAACTCAACTTGAACAGGCGGTACATTATTAAACTGAAAAACTTTTCTTAATGCTGGTAGAGATTTAAGTTTGGTTAACACATTATTACTTGCTTTAATTGTAAGTACTTTAGTTATTATTTTGAGTTTAATTACAGTTTATGCTGTTTATAGACAAAAAAACAAATTATTAAAAACAACATTATCAACAACTTCAAACATTCCATTAATTAACCCAGATAACATTACAGCTATTGGTTTAGTATTGGTATTCAGTGCATTTTTCGGAATTGTTTCAGTTGATGACGAAGGGTTTGGGCGTGTTATAGTAGGTCACACAATTATGACACTTCCATATGGTATTTTATTAATGCTCCCTAGAAGTGAAAAATTCAATAACAACTTATATGAGGCTTCTCAAGACTTAGGTTACTCAAAATTCAGATCATGAGTAAGAACTTACTTAGTTTACATGATCCCATCTATAATCACTGTTCTAGTTGTTAGTTCAGTATTCAGTTTTGATGATTTTATTATCACAAGAACCGTTTCAAACACATCTACACTTGGTACAAAATTATATGAAGGAGCATTTGAACCTTGAGGATTAGTTCTTGGTTCAATTGTGCTATTTATAGTATTGATTTCTAATATTGCATATGCAATATACAAATCAAAAAGATAATGAAAAAACTTTTTAAAAATTTTAAAAATAAAATTTTATTAAGTGTAGGTATTTTATCTGGTTTAAGTTTATTAACATGATTAGTTAGTGTTAAAGTAACTTCTAAATTTAAACCAAGCTTTTATAACTATAAATCATACATGTCGGAAATTAATGTTGAAAAACTTAATGAAACATTCGACTACAAAGAATTTGATGAAATTAACCAATTCAGCAATGCTTTAATCAATAATAAAGCAGTTGCTGGAATTGGCTCAGAATTTTTAGCAACAGAATTAGTTAGAAAAAAACTAATTGGAAAAATTGATTATTCAAGCTTGTTAAATATTCCTGCTTTAGATGGAATGCTTGAATATGACAAATTAAAAAACATAATTAACTCAGATGAATATAAAGATTATTCAAATGAAATTAAATCTTCATTACAAAGACAATTTAATGAAGCTTCACAAAAAAGAGATTTAGCAAGAAAATTTGTTAAATTAACTTTAAGGGAAGAAATTTGAAATCATTTAAGCAAATATGAACTTAAAAATGGAAGCGAACTTTGAGAATACTTTTATCCATACTTCTCTCAAGATATGGTTATTGGATACAATATCAAGAAAGTTCCATTAAACAGTGAAGTAATTGATCCTACAACTGGGGGAATTAACTTTGCTAGTTACAAAGATAAATTTAAAAATGATGATATTAAAGATCCATATTCATTAATCAACATCTTAAAAATTATGACAGAAAATAACTACAATCAGTGATACATTACTGATGCAGTTAGAGATAACATGCTTTATGGTTCTTCATATTGACCATTGCCTGAAGGAAGAACTGACCAAAGATTTACAGGTAAAGTTTTAGATAGTAATGATAATGGAAACCAAAATTACAAGATTTTAATTGATGCCTTCTCAGATTTAATTAAAGATGGGACAGGATTTGATATTAAAAACAACAAACACATTTCATTTAAAGGTGATGGATTGGAAATCGTTAATGACTTAATTAACCCATCTCGTCCCGATGTTACAATAGCTATTATGTATAATGGTGATGCTATTGACTCATACTATGGTTCAGATAACTTTGAAGGAACTGTTGAAGACGGTGAAATTAGAGCTATTAAACCAAAAAATAACATTTTATTACTTGATGGTTTTGTTGTATCATCAGATGCTTCAAAAGATAATGCTAAAAAATACACCGCAGCAGTTTCTGAAACAATTTTTTCAGGTTCAAGAGATGTAATTGAAAGTTACAATGAACTTTTAGAAGCACATTTGATTGAAGATATTTCAAATGTTAATGAAAATACTGATAAATTCAATTATATTCAAACTAAAGTTTCACAAGAGAGAATTGCTAAAAACTGAAACATAATGAAAGAAAATCAATTAAACACTTTATTAGAAGAAAAAGAAATTGAAGACTACAAGCAAAAAACCGAAGCATTATCATCAAAATACACAAACTTAATTAATCTTAGCTTGTCCTCAAATAGTGAAAAATTCAGTAGATATTATGAGTTAAAAAATAAAAAAGCTCAAAACTTAGAATATGATACTGATCAAGAAATAAGTTTAATTCCATACTTCTTTAAAGAATATTTAGAAGCTAACTTTGATGATTTCTTATCAAACATTGCTTCAAACATCAAAAAAGAAGATTTTAACATTGAGTCATTATTAAGTGAAAACTTTGAACAAAATGTTTTTGTATACATGTTTATAGAAGATAAAGAATCTCTTAACGAACATTTAGGAGAATTAGAGCAAAGTGAAGTAAAAGAATTCATAACTTTATATTTAAGCAGAAAACTTGCCTTTATCGATTTATCAGATGATATTAACATAGGTGATAGATATAACTTTAATAATTTTAACTTTGTTAACTATGTTCCAACAGTAATATCAGACTATGAACAAATCTTACAAAATTATTTCCTTGATGTTTTTGAAGGACATGATAAAAATGCAATTTACTTATACGAAATTTCAAATGCAAACGGAGTTGTTCACGAAAATATTCAACCTGTTTCAGATGAGTTGCAAAGTAAATTAACAACATATTATTTTAATAAAACTAAGTCATAATTTATTTGAATTTATGTCTTATTAAACTTACTAGAACTGGCTATGTTATGCCAGTTCTTTTTTATATTTTTTAGAATATTTATAATTTTTTGCAAAAAAAAAAAAAAAATAATGTTTGAAAATGTCTATGAAAAAATTAACTTATAAGTATTTCTCATAATCATATAAGTATTTAAATTGGTTATATATAGGGTGTGATAAAAATTAACAAAATTTTGTTAAAATTTCCCAGAATATTAAGATATATAAAAGGAGGGGGAATATGGCTTCCCAAACAAAGGGTAAAGTTTTATTAGGTTTTGCTGCTACAACATTGGCTGCAACAACCGGGCTTGCAGCTTGAGTTTTATGAAAATCAGGTGACCATAGTTTAAAAAACTATGACAAGTCAGTAGAACTTGCAAAAAGATTAAATGAGCTTGTTATTGATAGAACAGAAGACGAAAGAGCTCAATTTAAAAAATTACTTAAATCAAAACCATCTTATGAAAACTTGAAGAAAATTCAAGATGAAATCAAAAAGTTGGCTGATAAAGAAAGAAAAGAACACAAAAGAATTTTTGAAAAAATCAACGAGATTCTTGATGAATCAGTTCGTAATGATTTACACAAAAGATTAAAAGATTCAACAACACATGTTCAGCGTGAACAAATTGAAAAAGATGCGGATCTTCAAATTGCTAAAGAATGAGAAGATAGACTTGCTAAAAAACGCGATTATGTGCAATCGATTATCGCGGATATTAAAGACGAAGCTAAAAAGCAAGAACTTTTAGAAAAATTAGCAAAACAAACAAAACATTCGCTAGAGTCATTACAAGAAATGGACAAAATTGCTATTGAAGCAAAAAAACAAGTAGCTAAAGAAACTGGTGATGAAATTGACCAAATAGCAGCTGATATGTTAGCTCTTGAATATCCAGGTGGAGTTACTGCTCCTGCTGTTTTAGCTATTCAAAATAAACTAAACAAAATTAAAGATTCTGATTTTTCAAATGCTAAAAAACTTGAAGAAGCACAAAAAATTAAAGATACATTCGATGCTCACAACGAGAAAATCAAAGAAGTTAAAGAAGCAATCAAAAAGCTTGATGCTTCAAAACACAAACAATTCAATTCATTATTAGATAATGCAAACTACTTATATGATAATGAAGAAAAAGTGCTTGAATTTGATGACATTCTTAAGAAAATTCAAGAAGAACAAATTAGACAATATGATGATTTCAAGGCTCAAATTGAAGCTTTAAAAAATTTAACAGACGCTGAAAAAGAAACATTTAAAAATTCTTTAAATGAAACTTCAAGTGTTGAAGATATTAAAAATAAATTAAAAGAAGCATATAAAAAAGATTTAGAAAACTTTATTAAGAATATGGATTACCCAGGTAAACCAGATTCTCAAGCACAAAATAATTTAATTAGCGGTTTAACTGATGATAAGTATGTTGACGAAATTGCTTACAAAAATGAACTTGACAGATTGAAAGAGTTAAATAAACTTGTTGACACTGCAAAAGAAAACCTTAAATCAATTAAAGGTGATAAAACCGAATTAAACAATAAATTTAATGAAGCAAATGATGAAGCGAAATTAAAAGCTTTATTAGTTGCTATTGAAGACGAAAGACTTAAAGAAGAAAGAGCAGCAAAACGTGCTGAACTTGATTCATACATCGATAGTTTACCATATCCAGATGGATCAACAAAAGCTAAAGATGACCTTAAAAAACTTTATGAAGCTGATTCTCTTGAAATGAGTGATTTAGTTGAAAAAGAAAAATATTTTAAAGAAACAATCGATCCAAAAGTTAGAGAAGCCAAAAATAAAATTGCTAAATTATCAACAGAAGATCAAGAAAAATTGAATGCAGAATTTAAAAATGCTGGTTCTGAAGAAAAACTGGATGCATTATTAGCTAAAATCAATGAAGCATTCAATAATTCTAAAGAAGCTCAAAAATCAGTTATTGATGAATTAACCCACTTAAGCCTTGAACAAAAAGAAGCTCTTAAAAACCAAATTGATAAGGCAACAGACTTTGCTGACGTCAAGAAAATAGTAGATAGAGCACAATTACTAGATAAGATTGAAGAAGCAAAATCTATAATTACTCCTGAAAGTTATGCATTAGACGAAAACCCAGAAGTAAAAGCTATTATTGATGAAACAATTAAATCATTGAAAAACCAAATTGAAGGTTTAACAGATGATCAAGTGGCAACTAAGAAAGCTGAATTAGATGAATTAAACAAAAAACTTAAAGAATACAAAAATCAAATCGAAGCTTTAACAGATAATGAAGTTAATAATCCTACTGAAACAAAAGTTGATTTAGCAAAAGAATTAGCAAAAATTTCTAACAAAGATCAATTCCCTAACCTTGATTTAGAAATTGCTAAAGCTAAACTTAAAAAAGTTGCTTCTGATTTAGATTATCCTGGTAAACCAAATAATGCAGCAATTAAAGAATTACAAGCACAAATCGAAGCAGTTACAACACAAGAACAACTTAATCAATTAGATGATAGAATTAAAAATGTTTTACCTAACAAAATAGCACAAGCTAAAGCTAAAATAGCAGAAGTTAGAGATAGCGAAACTACAACACGTAAACAAGATTTAAATAGACAGTTAGATGAAGCTGATACTGATGAAGAATTTGATGCTTTATTTAAAAATATAGAAAAATACAAAGCACAAGGTGATGAAGAATATTCAAATAAATTAAAAGAACGTTTAAAAGAACAAGCAGCTCGTTTACCATATCCTTCTACTAATGCAGCAGCAAAAACTGCATTAGAAAGAAGAATTGAAGCAGAAACTGATATTGCTGAACTTGAAAAATTACAAAATGAAACAATTCCTTCAATGCTTAACAAAATAAATGAGTTAAAAGAAGAAATTGCAAAACGTAGTCCAGAAAATATTACTAAGTTAAATGAAAAATTAAATAATGCTTCTACACCAGAAGAATTAGCAGCTATAGATGCTGAAATTACTAAAGCAATTAATGATGAAAAAGCAGCAATTGCGGCTAAGATTGATGCATTAGCACATTTAACACCAGAACAAAAAGATGCAGCTAAAGCTAAATTAGATAATAAAACATATTCTGAAATGGAAGATGTTTTAGAAAGAGCTAAGAGAGATAACTTATTAGGATTAGTAAATAAACTTGGTTACAATGATTCTGAAACTCTACCTGCTCCAGCTAGAACATCACTAAGAGGTGCAGTTGAAACAACACCTAAAAATGAATTAGATAGTAAGTTAACAGAATTAGAAGCTCTTAAAACAGCAATAGAAAATGAAAAAACTGAAATTGACCAAATCAATTACTCTTCTGACGATGCTGAAGGTAAAAATGATCTAAATGAAAGATTGAACAATTTAACTACATCTGCAGATGTTAGTTCATTAGTAAATCCATCAGAAATTAATAATAAATTATCTGTTTATAAAGAAATTATTAATGATGTTAACAACCCATTAAGCCCAACTCAAAAAAGTGATTTAATTAGTGACCTTGATAAATTACCTAAAAATGGTGCTGAAAGCGCATTACGTAAAGAAATTTTTAAAGAAAAAAGAAATGCCGTTAAAACAAAAATTAATGGATTAAGTAATTTATCTGATGAAAGAAAACAACAGCTAATATCTGAATTAGCAAGTTTTGAAGAACAAGATAAAACAAGCTCATTTGAAGATTTTAAAAATAAAGTGGATCAACTTTCTGCAAAATTATTAGAAGCTCAAAAAGAAGATTTAATTGCTAAAATTGCAAAAATTCCATTCACAAACAAAAGAAACAATAATGATGTAGCAGCAGGTGAAAATACTGAAGGTGAAAATGTTAGTCCAAATGCTTCAAGCGCATTGGAAGGATTAGTTAATTCAATTAATAGTCCTCAAACATATAAAACTCAAAAAGAATATATTGAACAGTACGAGAAAAATCTTATTGCTAAACAAATAGAAATTAATGAAATTAAAGACCAAAATGAAAAGGCAGCTTTATTAGCGGCTGCAGACAAAATTCAAGATAAAGATAGTTTCAATTCATTAGACACACCAATTGCAAAGGCTCTTGATAAAGACTTTATTGACACATTAAGTAATTTAACACAAGATGAAAAGAATGAGTTTAAAGACAAGTTAGCTAAACAAGATGATGAAACACTTCGTGAAAATATAAAACAACAAGCTCAAAACAAAAATGACCTTAAAGGTAAAAAAAATGAATTAAATGCTATTATTGATGCTATACCATATCCGAAACAAGATATGACTGCATATAATAGATCAATAAAACACCTTAAAGATGCAGTTGAAGCATTGGATGAAAATGCAAATTTTGAAAATGAAAAGAACAAACTTAATGGACTTAAAACTGCAGTAGATAATGCTGTAAAAGCATTACCTAATATCCCATATAATGATGAAGGATCAACAGATGAGGTTCCAGCTCTAAATACAATTAAAGCTAAAATAGATTCATTAACAGAAACTGCTGATGTTACATCATTATTAGGTGATGATTGAAATACAAAAGTCGCTAAATTGAAAAAGGTTATCAAGGATAACTTTGATGGTGCAGACGAAACAGCATTACTTACACAATTAAAAAACACTGTACCAAATTCGTTTACAGATAGTAATAATAAAGAATTAGACTTAAATACAGCTATTTTAGATAAAGTTAAAGAGAATGCTAAAGCAAAAGTTGCTGACATGCAATACTTATCTGATAAAACAGTACACAATAGTAATATTACTAATGTGGCATTAACTGAAGAAAATAACGATATTCAAGCTAACGGAATCGATGAAGTTAATAATAAGCTTTTAGATGCATACAAAGCAAACTTTACAAGTTTAATTGATTCTTTTGCATATCCAAAAGATGGAGAAAATGCATCATCATGAACTAATGATACAAGAAGTTTTTTCATCACCAATAACATTGATAACCTTACATCAAAATCAAATTTTACAAACTTAGACATAGAACTTACAAATATTAAAAACGCAGCTTCAGCATTAAGTAAAGAAATTTTAGGAGACACTGAAACTAATATTCGAGGTGTTCAAAACGAAGTAGCAAGAAACGAATTTAACAAACAATTCTTAGCAGCAAGAACTGTTCAAGATTTAAATACACTCAAAGAAAAAGTAGTGAATTACAAAAAACTAGAAGCTAAAATTCTAGCAATGACAGATTTTGCAAATGAAGGCGGAGATGAAAGAGAATCTAATGGAGCATTAGCTGAATTAAGAAATGAATTAACTAAAAAACTCGCTAATGCAACTACTGTTCAAGCTCAAAATGATTTATCTCCATTAATAGATGAAAATAAAAAATTAGTTGATAAACTTAGAAGAACTTTCCAAGGAGATATTTTAGCAGCTAAAAACTTCTTAACATCAGCTAAAGATAAATCAACAGTTGCAGATGTAACAAATGTCATAAATACAGTTCAACCATTTAAAAATGAATTGGCAAAATTCTGAACAACAAACAAAGGTAATATTTTAAGATCAAAAAGTTGAGGGAACAACTGACCATCAAATCCACCAAAATTCGTTTCATATAATGAATTAGTTCGTGAAATAAGAACAAAAGAATCTGCAGCAGCTCTTAAAAAAGCAGTTGATGTTGATGTTGAAAGATACAAAGAAATGATTTCATTAAATGAATATTCAAAAGAATCACACAGTTCAAATATTCCTGAAAATGTTAAACAATCATTATTATATAAAGCGTTACAAACACCATATAATCTTAATTTACCTACAAACGCAACTAATGAACAAATTAAAAACGCTGAAATTAAACAAATTAGAGATATCAAAAAATACTTTGGTAACCAAAGCGCTGATGCAGGTATCTATAAATCTGCTAAAGCAGCTTATGATTCTATTGTAGAGCCAAATAAATCATTGTTTACAGAAGAATTTAATAATATCGCAACTTCAAATAATGACCTTGATGTAACAATTAAAATCGATGCGTTCAAATTAAAAGCTACTGAATTTAATCAAGCATACCCAGGAACACAAAATTCATTAAATACATTTAAAACAACATATGGTGCAACACAAGAAGAAATTCAAACATTTGAAAGAGAGTTAAACTCTGCTTCAAACAAAACAACACTTGATGAATTAAAATCAAGAATTGATAGTGCAATTCAAGAAAAGAATGCCAAAAAAGCAAGAGATCTACAAATTGCAAGAGATGCTATTGGACAATTGCCACAAGGTAATACTAAAAAAACTGAATTAACTAATTCAATTAATAATGCAGAAAGTAACAATCAACTTTCAGAATCATTATTAACAAACGCAACAAGCCAAGCACAAACAGAAAAAGCAAATATTGATAATGCAAAAAACGCAGCCAACACAGCTGTTAATTCACTTCCAGAAGGAAATAATCTTAAGCGTTCTTTAAAAAATAAATTATTAAACGCGCCAAATACAAATGAAACAAATGAAGTTTCAAAACTAGATGAATTAGCTAGGCAAGCAAGAACAGAAAAACAAAATCTAGAAGCAAAGAGAATTGAAGCTCAAAATATATTAGATGGTTTAACTGAAAAAGAAGATTATCAAAATGAAATTAATAGCGCAAGAAATATTGATGAGCTTGATGAAATAATTAGAAGAATGCAAACTCCAAAAATTCTTGATAAGAGTGAAGCACAAAGATGAGCAAATTATATTTCTGCAACTGCAACTTCTTCTACTGTTTCTAGAGCACAATATTTACAATCAATTGAAAGAGCAACAACACAAAGCCAATTAGAACAAATAATAGGTCAAATTAGATCATACCTTGAGTCTTTTCCACGTAATGTAACAAGTGGAACCTTAAGTGGAATTTCAACAACACATAGGCACACATATGCGAGGTTAAAAGCTGAGTTCGACCGAACTTGAGATGAAGATAGATTAAATGAAATAAGAGAACAAGCAAGAAATGCAGTATACCAACCACCTGAATTCTAAAAAAATAATTTAATAAACTAAAAATCATACCGTTTTTTGGTGTGATTTTTAATTACAAAACCATAGTATAGAAATACTATACTATGGTTAAAATACCTAAATTTGAATACTGATCATTTGAATAAATTGATTTAATATTTGATCAGTTATTTTCTTTAATTTATCATATGATTTTTTGTAATTTGTTACTCTCGGTGCATTATTATAATTGGTATATGAATTACTAATATCAACTTCTGTAATAGGGCTAAAATTATCTAGCATTGTTTTTAAGCTTTTGATTTGATTTTTAATCATTATAATTTTTGTCTGTAATGAGTTTATTGTCTGGTCTTTTTCGTTTGATGTTTGTCTAAGTTTATTTAACTCCTGATTAATAATATTGATTCTATTATTAAGTTGTAATATATTTTCATCAAATGTCAATTTATTTGCTAACAATCTATTATTTTCTTCTGATTTTTTTCTTAACTTTTCAGTAAGATAGTTAATTGTATTATTGTTATTTGAGTTTTGATTATTAAGATTATTAATCTCGTTATTTTGATTGTTAATTTGATTATTTAAGTTATTAATTGAATTTTCCATTCTTGCAATAGTTTGATCTTTTTCATTAATTATAATCTCTAAATTATTAATCCTATTATTTAACGTTAGTGCTTCTGTCTCTAATTCTCTAACTTTATTCTCTTTTTCTTGTAATAAAAGATTAAGTCTTTCAATTTCTTTATCTTTTTTTAAAATTACATCACTTAAAATATTTATCTCATTATTTAACCAATCAATTGTTTCTTGCTTTTTATTTAATTCATTTTGCAATCTTTGATTTTCTTCTTTAAGATTATTATTTTCTTTTTTAAGTTCAACCATGTTGTTATTGAGTTGATCTATTTGTTTCTTGCTTAAATTGTTTTGTAATAACAATAAACTTATTTCTGTCTCTAACATATTTATTTTAACATTCTTATATTCAATTAAATTAAATATGAATTTAGATGCTGCAAATGTTTCGTTCTGAAGTTTATTTAATATATAAACTTTTTCATAAACTTCTTTTAATTTTCTTTCAATTTGTGTTATTTTAGAACTTATTTTATCCTTACTTCTTTTTAGTTCATTAATATCGTTTTCAATTAAAATAATCTCTTGTTCTATTTCGTTGATTCTTAATTCTTTTAATTCCTTATTGTTTTTATCTAAATCACCTATGTTAACTTCCTTTTTTAATATCTCTTTTTTTGTACTTAATGAAGCAATTTTTAAATTTTTAGCAATGATGCTATTTGAGATATCAAATATTTCTTGTTTATAATCTTTCAACTTAATTAACAAGTTATTATTAATCTTATAGCTATCGATTTTACTATTAAAATCTTTTATATATTGCTTTATTACTTTATTGTTTATTGCATCAGTTTGTTTAGCTATATATTAATTTAAGTTTAAAATAAAACTTAAGGTTTTTTCGAGTTTTTCTTCATCCTTAGTTACATTTAATGTGTTTATATTTGCAGCGTAATCTTTTTGCAACTGACTTTTTATTTCATTTATGTAAGTGCTTACTTCAACTGCAACACTCTTATTTTTATATATGTTCATTAAGGTTTCGATGTATGAGTTATACATTTTCTTATAATACTGATTAAAATACGAATTAAAATTAAAATATTTATCATCAAAATTATTAATATCTTTACTTAGCAAGTCAATAATTTTATTGATTTCTGATTTATAAAATTTAATGTTTTTATTTGCATTAAGAATAGTTTGATCAATGATATTTTGATTCGATTTAATTATTTCAATTGACTTATTAAGATTATCTTTTGTAACCTCAAGAATATTTAATTCATTAATTATAAATTCTGAATCATAACTATTAGTTAACTTAAAGTTATTAATAGTAGTATTAAACGTTTCTAAATTAATGATAAACTCATTTAAATGAGCCTCAACTTCATCATCATTTTCAACTGATTTTAAAACAAACTCATTTCAATTTTTAATACTTGATAAAATCAGATTAATGTTTTCTTTGTTTTTCAAACTATTAATTAATGTTTCATTATTTTGATAAAGTAAAAGTAATTCATCGAGTTTCTTGCTTAGATTTTCAATAAACGGATTAACCTCATTTTTTCAATGATTAAGTTTATGTTTAAGATCGTTTATATCACTATTACTTAATAAAAAATTATTTTTAAACTTAATAAATATTTGATCATTATTAATTTTATTAATTCCTTCACTTGTTAAAAAATTAAGATTATTATAAACTTCATTTACTAATTCATCATGTTTTAAATAAACTTCCTTTTTAATTTTAAAATTACTAATTTCAAGTTCATTTTCTGATAACTTATTAGTATAAAATTTCACCATTTCAGAATAGTCAAAATTTAATGAATTTAATTGTTTAGCACTAGCATTAATGCTTTTTGATATATTTTTTAAACTTTTTCGGACTTGATTTTTGTCAAGTTCTTTTTTAGTATATTGATTTCCAATTTGCTTACTTCTTGTTAATAAAGTTGTTATAACCGGAATGCTAGCCGCAGTACTTAACAACACAAAAGGAATAGCAAATTTAAATACATTTTTTGCTTTTTTATTCATTTTACCTCCCATTTTTAAGATAAAAATAAGTCATAGAAGGATTAAAAATGAACTAATTATATGAAACCAAAATTAGTATTTTATGGTAGAATATATCAATATGTATATTTAATTAATATTAAATATTAATTTTGACTATAAGAATAGAGGTATTTATGAATAAATTAAGTCTTAAAGCTAAAGTTTTAATATCATTAGGTTTAATAGGACTTTTATCAGGTGCTACAATTGCATCGATGTTTGCTTTTGCTAAACACTCAGATGAAGTTAACGGTGCATATTCAAACTTAAAACCAGAAGAACTTAGAAATGACTTCTCAGCAATTAGAGATGAAGAAGGAAACTTAAAACCGGAAATTAGCATTCTTGATCCTTCTAAAAAGAACATTGTAGCTTTCTTAGATGAAACATACACAAAGTTTATGTTTGCTAATGATGAAAGTAAACAATATGACTTCGATGAGTTTTTCAATAAGTATTTTGAAATTTATCAAGAGAGTTTTATTTTAGAAGTTAAGTATGGTTCATTTAGTTTTTACAACGAATATGTTACAGCTGTTAAACCTTTACAGTTTATTGATTTTACAAAATGATTCTTTAATAATGTGGCTTGAGGTCCAGATCTTTTAACATTAGAAAGTTTCAGAATTGTACCTGGTGTTGAACAAAACGGTAATGCTATTACTTTAGGTTCACACTCAACAGTTCACAAAGAATCAAGCGAAATAAAATTCTTCCCAGATGCCTTTTTTGGATCTATGCCTATTTATTCAGGTGCTTCAGGTTCAGGAAATGCAAGTGATGCTTTAACATACTCATTATTTTCAGATAGAACTTCAAAAGCTAACATAGATGCCTTTTTTGAAAGTATCGAAGTTGCATCTGCTGTTAAAAACGCGATAGCAAGAAATAATGCTTCAGTTTTTTTATCATTAGTAATGCCGGAAAGATTAGTTGGTAAAAAGTTTTTAGTTCTTAAAAATGATCCAATTAAAGATGATGATTTTCATGAAGTAAAAAGAGAAAAACAAAGAGGAAAAGGTTCTATTGTTTTATCAGCAAACGCTACTGAATCAGAATTTTCAAAATACCTTGATGATAATAATTTAGATAGTTCAAAATATTCATTTAATAATTTCGAATTAGCAACTGTTACTGCAGTTGACTCATCTTCAAATGATGGTAACCCATATTTAGAAGTAACATTTAATTTTGACCACGATGCAAGTAGTCATAGATATAGAATGTTCGAAGGTGAAGTTGATCCACTATGATATGCAACATATCAGTCATACAAAAAGTCATTAGATAATCAAATTGTAAGTTTTCTTGATTTTTACGATATTAAAGCATATGAGAAGAATTCGAACGGAACTGACTCAAATAGCCTATGAGCTTATAAAACAAACGAAGGATATAAATTCTTCAGAAGTCAAGTTGAAGCAATTAACTCAATTGATGAATTGAAGAACTACAACGATTTACCTGTAAGTGAGAAAACAAAACTTAGAGAATATGTTGTTGAATCATTAAATGTTAAAGAAAACATTTTAGAAATTAAACTTGATGGAATGCAAATTAACTTTGATGCAAACAAAATGGATAACAAAGATATCGAAATATTTAATGAAGTTAAATTTGCTTTAGGATATACGGGTGCTATTACTCCGATTGCCTTACAAGCGGGACCAGAAGACGTTAAAGCTAAAGATGCAGACGGAAACCAACTTAAAGGATTAGATAGTAGAAACTATCAAGTGTTTGTTGAAACATATGATGGACTTGTTGATAAGATCCTTAATAAATATCCACACTTAAGAGTTAAAAGAACAGGACCACACATTGTTAAAAAACTTAACAGTAAATTTGTTTATGAATATTCAATTGAAGATGGTGATTACTATGGCCTTAATGATACAGACAGAATTGGTCTGCCACTTTTAATGGCTGCTAGCTTACCTGGATTCAAAGGTTTATCAACAGACTTCTTAAAATACGTAGGTGCTCATGAATACGGTCACCACTATACACTTGACCAAAGTCAGGCACTTAATGAAAACCAAAGGGCTGTTATTGTTGGTGGTTTATCAACAAGAGGTGGTTTAAATGAATCATCATACTATTCAATTGATGCTTTAAAAAATTACTTATATGCAAGAACAAACTTAGACATTACTAGAGTTAACTCGTTAGGAAATGAATCAGAAACAGGTAGTTTTGTAAACTTTATCTTTAAGAAAAAAGATGGATCAACAGAAAAAGAAACTAAAGAAGACATCTGAGGTTCAACATCATCTAAAAGAGATAATGTTTATGAAATTATTGACAACAAGAAAAGAAGATTCCTTCAAGACTTTGATGGTTTAGTAAAAGCTGCTGAATTAAGAAATGTTCATTTAGGTGACTTATTTATTGCAAACTCATTTGACGAAGAATCAGGAACATTAAACCCATTCATTTCTGGTATTGCAAAAGTGTTTACAAAAACTGGAGAAAACAATTACAAATTTACAGAGGTTCAAGCTAAAGAAATTCTGAAAATCGTTCGTGATGGAATGGGGACAGAATGAAACGCTGAAGCTTTAGTATTTGACAACAATAATTCAAATAGGTTCGAAATTAATCCTGTAACATTCTCAGGGCAAGGTGAAGAAAGACAAGTAACATCAATTAATATGTTTAACAAAGATGGTTCACCAGTAATTTCAGTTCCATTAAATACACCATTAACAGCAAATGACTTAGCTTACATTGATTCACAAATTCAAATTATCAGAAGCAGCTTTAATAATGTTATTTCACGTTTTGTTTCTGAATCAGGATGAAATGATATTTCAACATCATTTGGTGGAGAAGTTAAAGTTGGAGCAACAGGTATCTTAAATGCTTCAAATGGTGAAACAATCAAAAATAATTTATTGTTCAGAAACGATGATGTTGAAATTGACCCATCATCAAACAATGTGTTAGATGATAATAATCAAAGAAAAGCATTTGAATATACAGCAATCGCTTCAACAGGTACTTTATTAAACCAAACGGCATCAATCTTAAGTTCTGGATACGCTTCATTCAATAGTCAAGAAAATCCACATACATATGGAAACTATGCTTTATCACAAACAAACAACACATTTGTATTTGTTTCAGGTGAGCAAGGATCAAGAACAAAAGTTGCGAGCTATACAGTTCCATGAATTCAAAACAATGGAACATTAGCAAGGTTGACAAGACCTAACGATAGAATTTTAGAAAATATTAGAGGTTTAGGTTTTGATCTTAATGCAGCATTCCAAACAAGCTTCCATACTGAATTTTGAAGATCAATTGCGGGTATTGTAGGTTCAGCTTCACAAAACCAAGCAAACGACATTATTTTCTTAAATGATGAAAACCTTAAAATTGATCAAACAAGATTTGTATCTTCTGAATCTCAAAATGAATACTTACGTGAAAACGTTAAAAAAATTGCACTTAACAATGTTAACAACCGTCTAAATGGTAATGATTCACTTTATAGCGCTTATGCAGATGGCGTTGGTTTAGAAATTAGAACAGGTAATTCGACAAACATTATGCCTGTTTTCACAAACATGCAAAACTTATTTGAATTTGCATCATTAGATTATTCAAAAGCTAAATTAGTTTCAGTTGAGGTAAAAGATAACGGAACACAAAGTGCTACATTTAATTGAGACATAGACTATGTAAAAACTAAATTTAACTTAGATAAATTAAAAGCAGAATTACTTAAAAATAAAGATGCAAGAATTCAGGAAATTGCAAATGATGAACAAAAACTTGCAAATGAAGCAATTTTACGTTTTAGAAACTCAAACCACATGTTATTTGTTAAAGACTTTAATCCTGCTAAAGAATTAAAAGCAAACTTAGCAATTTTTTCAAAAGAATACGGAATCCATTTTAATGATCATGGATTTAGAAACTCATTTGTATTTGATTTTTCAAAAATTACAGACGCTCAAGAGCAAAGAACAAAATTTGATGCAGAAAAATTACAAGAAGAATTCGCAAAATACGTAACAAGATTATTCAAAGATGATGCACCAGACAAAATCAATGATATTGTTGATTCACTTAACACACAAGACTTATACAGATTAACAGGTAACTTAATGTGATTTGATAATCATGGAGATACAAGTGATGGTCAATTTGACATTTTAATTCCTTCATTCTCTGATGGACAACCATCAAGTGATGTATTGAACTACAACTTAACAAGAGTTGAACCGTTACTTAATGACAAATTCACAGATTACATTTACAACATCGCAGAAACTCTAACTAGAGATTATGTCCAAACAACATATGTTCCAAATTGAAAAGATTTTGAAGGATTACCAAACTTTATTTCAGGTGTAACTGAAGCTCAAACGGGTCTTGATTACATTGTTGATGCAACTGGATTAAAATTCTGAAACGATAGAATTAACAATCAAAACAACATTAACAGATCAGTTTACCAAGCTATTAGAGCTGCTAAATATGATAAATACTTACCATTAGTAAAAGACATTTTCTTTGAATTCATCCAAGATAAAAAAGTTTTAGATGTTCAACTTAGAACATTAAGACAAATTGTTACTTCAGGTGAAATTAAGTCAAAAAATGCTGATGGAACTACATCCACAAGAAAACTTACATCTGAAGAACTTGCTAAATATCAAACAAGATACAATTCATTTTTAGAATTAAGCGTTCAACAAACATCAGATAGAAATGAAAAAACTGGAAAAATTAGATCAAGAGTTTATGGTGATTTCTTAAACACACAAAGAAGAACAATGGCTTCATCAGAAATGAGAAACTCTTCATACTTTGCAAATTTAATCACAAGAAACAACGGTTACTTCAAAGATAGATTCCAAAAAGAAAAAATTGGAATGGAACTTTATGATGAAAATGCAGATCAAATTATTGATGATTCAATTAGGTTAAAAGATTTCAATGGAGAAGCAATTACATCACGCCCTAAAGCTTTCTTTGTATCACAATTATTAAACTATGGTGTTGGTTCAAGAAGTATTTCAGGAATCTTCAGAAACAAAAATAAAGATGCAGTTGCAATGTATGGTTATATTTCAAATGAAGAAGCAAAAGATGTTAAATGAATTAAGTTCACAGATCTAAAAACAAAAGAAGAAAAATACTTACCAGTAAATATCGCAAAGACAAATAACGTATTTTACTTAGAAAAACAAGGTGATTTATCATCTAAGAAAACAGTAGAAGATTTAGGTTACACATCATGAGTATCAGACTTCGCAGTTATGGGTAAATATCGTGACGCATTATTAAAACCAAGACACAGTTATCTTGTTGAATTTGTTAATGCAGAAAAACAATTTGTTGCGGATGTAAAATTAGGAAACTTAGATTATATTTCTGAAAATGGTAAAACAAACTCACAAGCATCTATTAAAGTTGTAAAAGGTGATGAAAACAAAAAAGAAGAAAAAGGTAAATCAGTTATCTTGGTAGACTTCCAATTTAACATTACAGGTTAGGAGAAAGATGAATAGAATAAAATTTAAAAAATCAATATTTTCATTATTAATAACTTCACTTTCTGCCACAGCAATTGCTGCTGGCGTTGTTTCTTGTTCACCAACAAATAGCTCAAGCAATAACACAAATGATAACTCAGGAGCAAACTTTAATAGAACTTTATCAATCGATTATGATTTAGGTTTAGCAACAGAACCAATTAACAACTTAAACTATGTAAGATATAAATCAGTTGACAAAATCTTACCTTCATTAGTTGATAGTTTCATAAAAAATGGACCAGACAACACTTTAAAAAGAACAATCAAAACCAACCCATTCACAATGATAATGGTAAACACAAGTAAGTCAGTAAATGAAAACAATGAACTTTCACCTGTTTTTGATGACTTATGAAAAAACAATTCACTTTTTGCTGAAAAAGATGGATTTGGAGAAGTTACAAGTTCATACTATGACATTACAAACTTTAACTTAGTTGGTGGACTTGGAAAATCAAGTTCTTCATCAGATGTAGTAAAAAGCTCAACAATTTATGCATTTAGAAATCCTAAAAACTCAGGTAACTATATGGCTATCTCAGGTTTCTTAAACAATAAATTAAACCGTTGAAGTAATGGTGACTATGTAAATGCTCAAGATTTAAGAGATTACTTTGAATACATTTTAGATTTAAACACAGGTTCACAAAAACTTGATGAAATCTTAAAATATGGAATAAGAGGTGCTGATAAATTTATTAATGCACAAAAAGAATACCTAGCAAAATACAACAGAAACTACTTAAACCCATGAGGTAGAAGAAGATATATTAAAAATGCATTAGGTAATTACGTTCAAGATCCTGAACAAAAAGTTTGACAAGGGCAAATCAAAAATGCTCAAGGTGAATTCGTTGATTTAGAAGATGTTAAGAAAATTAAAGAAGCAGCTTTATCATTTGGATTTTACACAGGTCAATTATCCTTGGATTATGATAATGAATTTATTCAAGCCAACTTAAGTTTAAACCCCTCATTCTCACTTACAAAAGAAGTGCAAGACTTCAATGTTCTTGATGAAAACAAACAAACAAAAACAATCAAACTTGTATTAAACCCATTTGTAAATCCTTACCAAGTATTTTCAAAAGAGGGTGAAACATTATTAACAAGATATAACCAAATTTCAAATTCAGAAAACTCATTCTCAATGATTTTTGATGCAAATAAAACACCTAACTTAAGTTTCTTAGTAAGCCACATTATTACAAACTTATATCCAATAAATCGTAAGTATGTAGAAACAGTAGCAGGTGGAATTGATAAATATGGATCAGATCCTAAAACATTCTTAACTTCAGGGCCATTCTTAATGAATCCTTCTGATGTTGTTTTAGGTCCACAAGGTCAAATTGTTTTAACTAAAAACAATGAATACTTTGATGCTCAAAACACAATTTCAAACAAAATTAAAATTTACTTCTCATCAGACAGAAACATCAATACAACTTTCTTTGAAGATGGATATATTTCACAAACATACATCCCAGCTACAAAAATCAACAAATACTGATCAAATAAAAATTACAAAAACTACTTAAACAAAAACTTTGGTTATGGAACTATTGCTTATGGATTCAACTTAGACAATGAAACAAATGGCGATAGTTACTTACAAGACCAAGACTTAAGAAATGCAATTTACTTTGCGATCAACCGTGAAGATATTATTAAGTTTGTTGGTTGAGATTTCTCATTCCCTGTTAATACATTTACTTCATATGGGCAATATAGAACTCAAAACGGAAGAAACATAGAAACATACTTTAGTGATTTAACATCTAAAACAAAAAATAGCACAGATGCAAAAGAAAAAGAGTATCCACTTCAAAACTATGACTTTGTTGTACACTTAGCAAAATCATTCACATTTGAAAAAACAACACGTAAAGACTTTGCATATGATTTAGAAACAGCAAAATTCTACATGGATAGATTTAAAGCAAAATATCCAAATCTTGATAAAGTTTCTTTAAGATTCTTAAATAACTCTAGTGATGAGCAAAAAAATGCAGGTTTATTCTTAAGGGAATCATTAAGAAAAGCATTTGGTAACTTTATTGAACTTGAACTTAAAAGCTTACCTGAAAATACCTTTGCTTCATTTATTGAAGAAGGTAAATACGATATCATCTATCAAAACTACGATAAACTAGGTGGTAATGGTGCAGAAGATTATGTTTCAACATTCTTTAAAAATGACGGTATTGATTCATTATCACAAAAAGCAATTGGATTTAAAAATAACCCAGTAGGTTCATTTACATATTCAGATTACTTCATTGACTTATTATTAGAAAAACAAGGTATTAAAAATAACTTAAGTAGCTTTGAAGAATTACTAAAAGAGCAAATTAATGAAGTTAAAAATTTAGCAAATCAAAAAGATGGATTCCAAGAAACATCAAATTCTGCTGAAATTAATGACTTTGTTAAAAAATATCTTGATGAGATAGTTTCAGATTTAAATAAAAACATTTACAACAAAAACTTTGTTGCAAGTATCTTAGAATACTTAATGACAAATAAAAATAACATTAAGTTCTCAAGAATGAAAAAAGCATTTAAAAACTATATTTCATCAACAAAAACAGTTGCTGAAATTGCAAATGAAACATTAGATACAAAACAAAGATTAAACATTCAAAAAACAATTAAAGACTCAAAAGTAACTTTTGACTTCTGAGAGAAAATTATTGAATTAGCATTCATCAAATCAGACGAATCATTAACAGAATATAGTGATAGATTAAGTGCATTTTTCTCTTCAAACTTTAGTACAAAAGAAGTTAAACAAGGTTGAACTCAAGAATACATTTATGTATTTATTGGTGAATTAGAAAAAATCATTAGAGATGCTTCATTCTTAGTGCCTTTAATGGAAGTTGATACAAACTGAGAAATTACAAGAGTAGGTGGAACAGACTCATTATATAGATTTGCCTTACAATATGCTTATGATTACACAAAACCACCAAGACCAGGATTACCAAGAGGGAAGGAGAATTAATGTTTAAAAAAGAAAAAATCGATTTAAATGAAATTTATTTTGTAAACAAAAGAAATAAAGATTTCACATTATTTGAAAAGTTATTTTCTTTTGATTCAGCATTATCAAAAACATTAATCCGTTTTGGAAAAATTATTTTAGAATTTTTCATTATTGGACTTATTGTTATTACAATTACCTTCTTCTTAATTAATGCAGTACCAGGTTCAAACTCCTTAACTGCAGGTCTTGATGAAGCGGCTAGAAAATCAATTGAAGCAAAATATGGATTAAATTTACCGATCATACAACGTTACTTTAACTACTTGGCAGGATTATTTAAAGGAGAATTTGGTATCTCAATTTCTCTTTTCCCTGGACGCGAAATTCAAGATTTTATTTGAGTAAGGTTTTATAAATCATTCTTAGTTGGAATCTTTGCTGTTTTATTAACAGTTACTGTAGGTATTTCGATAGGTATTTGAGTCGGTAAAAACCCTGGTGGATTAGTAGACAACGTTTCAACAGTTATTGTAAGTATCTTTTCATCAGTTCCATCAATTATCTTTGCTTTAATATTAGTTTTCTTAGGAAGACTAATAAGACTTCCATATATTTTTGATGCAAACAATTTATTAACTTATATTTTACCTGGCTTAGCCCTTTCTTTAGGAAGCATTATTGTTTACATTAAATACATTAGAACAGAGTTAAACAGAGAACTAAATTCAGTACATGCTAAATTTGCATACTTAAAAGGTTTAACAAAAAATAGATTCGTATGAAAACATGCGCTTAAACCTGCTTTATTTCCAATTGCAACATTCTTCCCTGCTGTTATCTTTGGTTCATTTATCGGAAGTATTTTCATTGAACAAATCTTCTTTATTCCAGGATCTGGAGCAACATTGCTTCAAGCAATCCAAACAAAAGATTACAACATCATTTTATTCTTAATCATAATGTTTGCATTATTAACAATTCTTTCATATGCAACACGTGATATCTTATACGAAATTATTGACCCAAGAGTTAGAAGGAAAGGAGCATAATGGCTAAGAAAACTGTTAAAGAAAAATTTAATTCTTATGTTAAAAGACTTAAAGAAAGACATGAATTAGGCGAAACTAACACAGCGATTTTAGAAACAGCTCCAAACCCTTTAATTTCACCTTTTCAATATCAAGCTTGAAAAATCATTGGTAAAACAATTGACTTTTCAACAAATTCACATATGAATGCTGAAGCCAAACCGTTTAAGGAATTTGTTTACAGATATTCAAAAAACTTCGCGGGTGTTTTTGGATTTATTTTATTAGTAGTATTAATCTTATTAGCATTAATAATCCCATTTACAACACTTGATCCTGAAGTTACAGATGTTAACAATCGTTATTTAACATTTAATATTACTGACTCAAATGGTGTACACCACATTTTAGGGACAGATCATTTAGGTAGAGACCTTTGAGCAAGACTTTGACATGGTTTAAGATATTCATTATCTTTAGCTATCGTAGTTACAATTATCGAAGTCATCATCGGTTTAACTATCGGTATTATGATGGGACAATTCGATCGTGTCGATAGATTCTTCACTTTCATTATTAAAATTATTTCAGTTGTTCCTACAATTTTAATTCTTATTTTAATGACAATTGTTGTTAGTCCAAGTTTTTGAGTTATTGCATTTTCATTATCATTAACTTCATGAACAGGAATGGCTAACCAAATTAGAGCTCAAGTTAAAAGAGCAAAACATTTTGAATGAGTTTCTGCTTCAAAAGTTTTAGGAACTCCAACATATAAAGTGTTATTAAATTATGTACCAGTTATTTTACCTATTTTAATTACACAATTAGTGTTCACAATTCCAGGTGTTGTTTTATCAGAAACATCATTAGCTTTCATTGGTTTAGCGATTGATGATACATCTACACTTGGAAACTTAATTTCAGAAGGTCAAAAACAATTCCCAACATACTTAAGATACGTTTTTGTTCCATCAACAATCTTAATTTTAATTACAACAAGTGTGCAATTAATTGGTGCTAGTGTGCAAGACGCTTTAAGAAGACAAAGATAGAAGGTAGCTTATGAAAAAATATTCTAAAAAATACAAATTCCAAAAACCTAAAAAGCTTAAAAAGATTGTAGAAGCACAAAAAGAAGAAAAAGTTTTACCAATTGCAAAAGAACCTAAAGCACCAACACAAGAACCAAAAGTTGAAAAAGCTTCAATTGTAAAAGAAATTAAACCTAGAAAACCTAGAGCTAAAAAAACAATTAAACCAATCATTGAAGATGACATCTACACAGGACCAATTAACATTGAAACTGAAGATGAAGTAAAACCAATAAAAAAAGCTACTAAAAAAACAACAAGAAAACCAAAAACAGAAAAAACTGCTGTGGTTAAAAAAACTGTTATTGAAGATGATATTTATATAGGCCCAATTAACATTGAAACAGAAGATGATATTAAACTTATCAAACAAGTAGTAAAAGTTAAAGAAGTTGTTAAATCATCTGTGACTGAAGATGACATCTATACAGGCCCAATTAACATTGAAACTGAAGATGAAGTAAAACAAGTTAAAAAAGTAAAAATAACAGAAAAATCTTCGAAACAAATTATTGAGGAAGATGACATCTACACAGGTCCAATTAACATAGAAACAGACGAAATTGCACTTAGAAGTGAAATTAGTGAATATTATGGACCAAAAGGGTTTTACCACAAACCAAAAGTTATCAGAGTTCAAAAAGCAATTCCTTTTGTTAAAAAAGAAACAAAAGAAATTGTAAAAATGTGTAAAGTTGAAAAATACTTTGGAAGATTTTATGAATGCCACTGTAAACGTCAACACACAAATAAAGAAACAATATGAAAAGTCATTAAAAGAATTTTTAGTTCTAAAAAATCAAAAAACCTTTTTGATTGAGATAACTTTTATTCAAATGTAAAATACAAAGAATTTAGTGATGGAAGTAAATTAAAAATTGCTGCTGAAATCAATGATATTCATTTATCATTCTTAAACCCAGCAAGACCTGGTGAAAAAAATAAAGTTCTTAGAGGTCCTTCTATTGAAATTTATGAAGGTAAAGTTCATGCCATTATTGGTGAATCAGGTTCAGGAAAATCAGTTATCACATCATTATTATATGGACTAACAGGAGATAACGCTGTTATTGATTCAGGTGAAATTAAACTTTATAACAACAATGTTGAAAACTTTAATTTCAATGACTGAGAAAAATCACACTATAGAGGAAGAATTGTTTCAGCTGTATTCCAAAACCCAATGTCTACATTAAATCCAACAATGAAAGTTGGAGCACAAATTATGGAAGGTATGCTTTTAAACAAAGTTGTTAAAAACAAAAAAGAAGCATACGAAAGAGCGGTAGAGTTCTTAAAACTTACTAAGATTAATGATCCAGAAGCTGTTATGAAGCTTTATCCCCATGAAATGTCTGGTGGTATGATCCAACGTGTTGTTATAGCAGCTATTGTTGCTTTAGAACCCAAAATTTTAGTTATGGATGAACCTACAACAGCACTTGACCCAACAGTTCAAGCTCTTGTATTAGATATTATTAAAGAATTACAAGAAAAATTAAAACTTTCAATTGTATTCATTACTCACGACTTAGGAGTTGTTGCATCTATAGCAGATTATATTTCTATTATGTATGCTGGTCAAATTATTGAAGAAGGTATATCAGAAGAAATTTTAAGCTATCCACAACATCCATATACATGAGGTTTAATCTCAAGTATGCCTGATGTTAATAAAGGAAATAGATTATCAACAATTCGTGGAAGTGTTCCATCAAACTTAAATAACATTAAAGGAGATGCCTTTGCAGTTAGAAATGATTATGCATTAGGTATTGAATTTGAAAAAGAACCAGATTTTTATTGAATTTCAGAAACTCATAGAGTTAAATCTGCATTATTAGATGAAAAAGCTCAAAAATATTATGCGCCATTATTAATTCAAGAAATTTGAAAGGAATATTTAAAAAAACATGGAAAATAAACCAAATAGAACTACTATAAGCTATGTAGAAAAGAAATTTCCTTTCAGAAAAATAACACATACAAGACAACAAACACTTGGTGTTGAAGATATGCTTAAACCTAAGCACAACGAAAAGATTTTGGCAACATTAAGAAACGTTGATATAACATACGGTGCTGGTACAAAATCATTTAGAGCTGTAACTGACTTAAACTTAAATATTTATGAAGGTGAAGTTTTAGGACTTGTAGGAGAATCAGGTTCAGGAAAAAGTACTATTGGAAAAACTCTTGTTGGACTTGTGCCATATAGTTTTGGTGAAATTAAACTTTTGGATAAAGTTTTACCAAAGAAACTTACAAGAGGATTTAAGTTCGGTAAAAAATTAAAAGAATACAAACAAATTGAAAACTTCTTAGTTAACAAAGTGCAAATGATCTTTCAAGATCCTGCTAACTCATTAAACCCACATGCAAACGTTGAAACAGTTGTTTCAGAAGGGTTAGTTAACACTAAGAATTCAAAAGAAATCTTAATATACAATTTTGATCAAAATGCTTTAAATGCTATTTATGAAAAAATTGATCAAAACAAATATCAAAATGAATTTTATGGTGAATATTTAAACTCAATTAATAATGATGTTTACCAAAATGAAAATATTGCATATAAATCAATTTATGAAAACTTATACAACAAATTAAAAGATTTTAACTTACTAGAAGCAATATCAGTTTTAGAAACAAAACTTAATGAACGTAAAGAATTAAACAAACTATCAGAAAAAGATGCACGTAAAGTTTTAGTTCGTGATATCCTAATTTCAGTTGGTTTAGAGGAGTCAGTTTTAAGAAGATACCCACTTGAGTTTTCAGGAGGTCAACAACAACGTATTGGTATTTCTCGTGCTGTTGTACTACGTCCACAACTTTTAGTTGCTGATGAACCTATTTCCGCACTTGATGTTTCAATCCAAGCACAAGTTGTTAACATCTTTAATGAACTTAAAGAAAAATATAATTTAACAATATTATTTATCGCTCATGACTTACGTATGGTTGAATATATTTCAGACCGTATTGCGGTTATGAATAAAGGACGTTTATTAGAAGTTGGTAAAACTGAAGAAATTATGAATAATTCATTACACCCATATACAAAAAGTCTTTTAGATGCCATTCCATCAATTAAAGGTAAAAAAGGTAGCTTAATAGGATATGTGTATAATATTCAAATGCATAACTATACACCTGAAAACCAACCAGAATGAGTTAAAATAAATGATGACCATTATGTTTTAGGAACACAAGAAGAAGTTAAAAACTGAAAAGAAGGAAAATACTAATTTTATTTTCCCAGGAGACAATATGAAAAAAATTACAAAAGGAATTTTATGAAGTTCGTTTGCATTAACGATAGTTCCAGTTACTGCAGCTTGTTCACCATCACAATCTGGTTCAGAACAAAAAACTATTAACAAAGATGCGGTAATGGCTAAAATTGCAAACATCAAAAAAGAATCTGATAAAACAAGATTAACAACAAAAGCTGATGAAGCAAAAAACGAAAGCGAATTAAGTGAAGTTGAAAAAGAAGTTAACTTAATCTTGGCTAAAGAAAGCGCAATTGCTACATTACAAAAATCTGGTTTTGAAGAAGATGACAAAACAATTTGAGTAGGAAAAATTCGTTTAGCAAAAACTACAGAAGCAGTTCAAGCTATTGAAATTGAAATTCAAGTTGAAATTCAAACAACAATTTCACAATTAAAATCAGATAACATTTATGTATTATTATCTGAAGGAAGCAAAGCTCAAATTAATGAATTAATTATTCAAGCTTCATCACTTGATGAAAAAGCTACAATTAAAACAAAAATCGATGCGCTTTACAATGAAGAAAATGCGGGTAAGGTACAAGAGTTAGTTAATGAGTTAACAACAAAAATTAACTCAATTAATGCTGAAGAAGCTAAAAATGGTTTCAAAGCAAGAAATGTTAATACTAATTCATACTTAGAATTAAAAGAATTAGAAAAAGAAGTTGATGCTGCTCTTTTAGAACAAAGAAAAGCAGAAATTTTAGAAGCTCAAAAAAGATTAAGACCTAAATACCTTAAAGCTAAAGGTTTCTTAGCTATGTTACCAACAGGTGATGAAAAAACAGCTTTAGAAGCTGAACTTAATGAAATCTCTAACGAAAACGAATTAGACAGCTTTATTACTAAAATTGAAGGCAAAGTTGCAAGTCCAACTCAAGATCAAATTAATACATTAGATAAAACTAACAAAGAAGCTTTAACTAAAAAAGCTAAAAATGATAATATTACATTTGAAGAACTTAAAAACTTATTAACTGAAACTTCAGAAAAATATGCTGAAGAATTAAACAAAACTAAAGAAGGAAAAACAATCACAAATAGAATTGCATCTATTAGAACAAAAAACGAAACATTAGCAAATGATTTCCAAAGAAGAGTTAATGATGCCACTTCAAAAGAAGATTTAAACGCAATTAGCAACGAAATGCTTGCTGAAATTAGAAAATATAAACCAAGCTTACCAAGTGATTTACCTTCTTTCAAATCAAGTAATTACTATGGTGGTACAAAACCAACAGATGAAGATACAGAATCAGGCAATGTAATTTATACAGTTCGTGGTGGAAGAAATGTTCCAACACCAGTTAAGGCTAATACACCATCTTCACTTAGAACATTTGATTTATCTAGAGAAGATATTGAAATTAAAGATAAATTAGTCGAATTAAGAGGATTAATTCTTAAAACATTCTTTGAACAAAGCACAATTCAAGGTAGAACTGGATATGTATTCATTCAAAAAGTTTCAAACGGACAAGCTTCAACTAAATTTGAAATTTCAAGATTACTTTGAACAGTTGATAAAGCATTAATTGAGGGTTACTACTATAATGAAATTTATAATTTCTTATTAGGAGACCCAAATGCAAAAGGGTTCTCAACAAACCACACATATCACTCACTTAAAAAACTTGCTGAAGGTTCTGCTTCAAGTGCACAAACAGCTTAATAAATTAAAAGTCACACTAGTGGCTTTTTATTTTTAGCAATAAAATAAGTTATTTGCTAAAAACTTAATTTTTGTGTTATAATTTTCATATGCAACAAAGATTGAACAAAAAACTAGAACCTATTTTAAGATGAACAGTCTCTTCATATATTGAAGATGGATTACCAATCAGTAGTTCGAACTTAATTTTAAAATATGATAAAGAATTAGGATGTTCAAGTGCCAAAATTAGATATCTTATGAATGAACTTGAACAACTGGGATATTTACAAAAGTCACATAACTCAAGTGGTAGAACTCCAACATTAAAAGGATTAAATTATTATGCTAAATATCTTTCTCAAACTTGAGAAGATAAAATGCGTAAAAAAATTGATGAAGTTCTTAAACAAAAACATGTTGGTATTGATAATACAATAGAAGAAGCGGCAAATATTATTTCAGAAATCACAGGGCTAACTCTTGTTACTAATGTGATTAACAAAGGTTCATTACTAAAAAGTATTGATATAGTGCCTATTCAAGCAAAACAAGCTACTGTTGTATTAGTTATTTCAACAGGTGAAGTATTTTCAAAAATAATTACTTTTAATTCTGAAATTGAGGTTAAAGACTTAAAAGTAGCCGTAAGAATCTTTAAAGAAAGATTAATCGATTCACCGCTCAAAGAATTGTCAGAAAGAGTTCTGCTATTAAAAGATGAATTAGCTAAATCAATTAACAGTTACCAATCTATTTTAGATTCTATTGTTAACCAAGTATTTAATACTTATATTAATCAACAAAGAGTGAACAAAAAAATCTATGGTAAAAATAATATTATCTTAAGTAATCAAATTCAAAGAGAAGATCTTAATGAATTAATTCAACTTGTTGAAAAACATTCTGTATGAGAAAAAATAGAGCAACAAGCAGACGAAAATGAAAATATTAGAATTGCAGTTGATAATTCTGGTACATATATGGCTAAGAGAATCGAAAGTGATTCAAAAATAACAGAAATTTCTGTTGTAGGTGCAATGAATTCAAACTTTGATACAATGAGGACAGCAATTAATGCACTTGATAAAATTCTAAAAGAAATAAACAATCAAAAATAGGAGCATTATGGATAAAATTAAATTAAAAAATTTAGATCAACTAAAAGGTAATTTTCAATTATCAGTTGATAATCAAGTTATTGAAGAATATTCTAAAGAAATGCAAATTACAATTGGTAATAATGAATACTTACCAGGATTTGATGATTATTTATTAGGTAGAAAAGTAAAAGAAGATTTTGAAGTAAAATTCTTTTTCCCTAAAAACTATGAACTAGAATCTTTTGCAGGTAAAAAAGCAATTGTTAAAATTGATAACATTCAAGTTAGTTCACAAGAACTAAATAATTCAAAAGAATTAGAAGAACTTAAAAACAAAGTTTTAATGCTTGAAAGCAAGTTATCACTTAAAGAACTTGAAATTCATCAAATGTCTGAAGCATTCAAACAGAAAGCGAATGAGTTTGCGTCTAAAACACAAGAAAAAATCGATCAGATATCAAATGAATATAAAGAAAAATTAGATAATGAAAAAGCAAACATTAAAAAATATGCTTTACAATCATTTGCAGAAGGTTTTGCAATTCCATTTAACAACTTTTTAAGCGCAATTAACGTAGGTCAAAACTCATCTAATCAAGAAGTACAAAATTATTGCTTTGGATTCAATATAGTAAGTAAACAATTTGAAACTTTATTAAACGAAAATGGTATTGAATTAATTAATCCTGAACTTAATTCAGAATTTAATCCAGAAACTCAAGAAGTTGTTGATTTTAAAGAAGATCAAGATTCAAATAATAAAATTTTAAAAATAGTTAGATTAGGATTCTCATTAAATGGCAGAGTTATCTCACCAGCTTCCGTAGTCCTTTCTAAAAAAATTTAGCAATTAAACTTGTTGACTGCTAAAAATTGTGTTATAATATTATTAAGTTACAGATAAGTGACTTTGAATAGATTTATTAAAATAAAATATTTCAAGGAGAAATCAAATATGGCAAAAGAAATTATTTTAGGTATTGACTTAGGTACAACAAACTCAGTTGTATCAATTATTGAAGGAAAAAACCCAATAGTATTAGAAAACCCTAACGGGAAAAGAACTACACCATCAGTTGTGGGATTTAAAAATGGAGAAGTTATTGTTGGAGATGTTGCTAAACGTCAAGTTGAAACAAATCCAAACACAATTACTTCTATTAAAAGATTAATGGGAACAGATAAAACAGTTCACGCAAACAACAAAGATTACAAACCAGAAGAAATATCAGCAATGATCCTTTCATATATGAAAGAATATGCTGAAGCTAAATTAGGTAAAAAAGTTACTAAAGCAGTTATTACAGTTCCAGCTTATTTTGACAACGCAGAACGTGAAGCAACAAAAATTGCTGGTAAAATTGCTGGTTTAGATGTTTTAAGAATTATTAACGAACCAACTGCTGCAGCATTAGCATTCGGTTTAGAAAAAACAGATAAATCAATGAAAGTTTTAGTATATGACCTTGGTGGAGGTACATTCGACGTTTCAGTTCTTGAACTTGAAGATGGAACATTTGAAGTATTATCAACAAGTGGAGATAACCACTTAGGTGGAGATGATTGAGATAATGAAATCGTTAAATGAATTTCAGAAAAAATCAAACAAGAACACTCATATGACGTTACAAACGATAAAATGGCTAAAGCTAGATTGAAAGAAGCAGCTGAAAAAGCTAAAATCGATCTTTCAAGTCAAGCGGTTGCTACAATTAACTTACCATTCTTAGCAGTTACATCAAATGGACCATTAAACGTTGAATTAGAATTAAAACGTAGTGAATTTGAAGCAATGACAGCTCACTTATTAGATAGAACTAGAAAACCAATTGAAGATGCTTTAAAAGAAGCTGGAATTTCAGCAAATGAATTACATGAAGTATTATTAGTTGGTGGATCAACAAGAATGCCTGCTGTGCAAGATATGGTTAAAAGAACTTTAGGAAAAGAACCTAACCGTTCAATTAACCCAGATGAAGTTGTTTCAATCGGGGCTGCAATTCAAGGTGCTGTTTTAGCTGGTGATATTGATGATATCTTATTATTAGATGTTACACCATTAACATTAGGTATTGAAACAATGGGTGGAATTGCTACTCCGTTAATTGCAAGAAACACAACAATTCCTGCTACAAAGAGTCAAGTATTCTCAACAGCTGCTGATAACCAAACAGAAGTTACAATTAGAGTTGTGCAAGGTGAAAGACAAATGGCTGCTGATAACAAATTATTAGGACAATTCAACCTTGGTGGAATTGAAGCAGCTCCTAGAGGTGTTCCTCAAATCGAAGTTAGTTTCTCAATCGATGTTAACGGTATTACAACTGTTACAGCTAAAGATTTAAAAACAAACAAAGACGCTACAATTACAATTTCAAACTCATCTAAATTATCTGAAGAAGAAATTCAAAGAATGATTAAAGAAGCAGAAGCTAACAAAGAAGCTGACTCAAAACGTAAAGAAGAAGCAGAAACAATCGTTAGAGCAGAATCATTAATTGACCAAATTAAAAAAGCTAATGCAGAACAAGGTGATAAATTAGATGCTAAATCTAAAGAAGAATCAGAAAAATTAATTAAAGAACTTCAAGACTTAGTTGATAAAAAGGATATTGCTGCATTAAAAACAAAACTTGATGAAGTAGAAAACATGATGCGTAACTTTGCTAACTATGCTGCACAACAAAATGCAACACAAGGAAACAATCAAGCTTCATCAAATGAAGAAGAAACTGCAACAGTAGTTGAAGAATAATATAAAGGAGGTGCCTTGAGGCATCTTTTTTTATGTTTATTTATAAAATTAAAATAAAAATATTATAATTATTTCATAATGAATTTAACTGAGTTATTTGAAATGCAAAGAAGACTTGATAGAGAAATTGATAAAAAAAGAAACAACATCAATCCTCAGTTTACCAAGAAAGAAATAACTTTGCAAAGAATGATTGCTTTGATGGTTGAAGCGGGTGAATATATTAATGAAGTACAATCATTTAAATATTGAAAACAAAACAAGAATTTAGTATGTAATAAAATCCATGAAGAATTCGCAGACTTATTACACTTCTTTATCACTATTTCATATGAGTATGGAATTAAACCGGAATTTACCCCATATATCAATGAATATCATGATATTAACATCCAATTTAAAGAATTATTTATAAGCATTGCAGAAATGATGAAAGATATCAATGCAATTAACATTCGAAAGGCATTCGAAATTGCTTTAGGTAGCTTTTTACTTTTAGGTTACACATATGAAGAAATGTTTCAAGCTTACTTTTTTAAAAACCAATTAAATTACAAAAGACTATATACAAACTATTAGTTTTCTTTTATGCCCTAGTGGTGGAATGGTAGACGCTGTGGACTCAAAATCCACTGGAGAAATCCGTGCAGGTTCAAGTCCTGTCTAGGGCACCAATTATAATGCACATTAGTGTATTTTTTTATTCATTTTTTGAATAAAAATATTAAAATATTATTAACTTAAATAAAGGAGTTATTAATGGATAAAAAATATGAAAAATTAGCTTCTAGATTAGATCACTACATGAAAATCGAAGCTATGTCAAGATTTGAAGAACCAGTTGTAGAAAGCCTTAAACAAGGAATTAAACAAGGTGCTTTTGAAGTTTCAAGAGATAAAATGGGTTCAGTAATCTTTTATAAAAAATCTAAAAAAGCTAATGCGCCAAAAGTTATGATCGCCGCTCACATGGATGAAGTTGGTTACATGGTTAGAATGATTAAAGATAACGGTAACTTACTTGTTACACCAATTGGAGGAATTTGACCTTCAACAGTTATCGGAACAAAAGCAACAGTTGTTTCATCAGCTACAAATGAAAGATTCACAGGAGTATTTGGGCACACAAGTATTCACATTATTACTGATGAAAAGTACAAAGCTGCAATGAAAAATGATGAACTTTATGTTGATTTAGGATTTAAAGACAAAAAAGAAGTTGAAGAACACCAAATTGCTATTGGGGATAAAATCTTCATGAGTGGAGAAACAGTTGTTTTAAGAAATAATTTAATTGGTGGTAAAGCAATGGATAACCGTGCAGGAGTTACTTCACTTGAGTTCATAGCAAACAACATTGCCGACTTAGATTTAGATTGTGATGTTTACTTAGTAGGAACAGTTCAAGAAGAAGTTGGGACAAGAGGTGCAAGAACATCAGTTCAAGTAATTAACCCTGATATTGCTTTTGCAGTTGATACAGGTGCAGCACACGATACAACAGGCGCTGTTGAAGGAACACCAGTATTAGGTAAAGGAGTAAGTATTTTAGTTAAAGATGGTGGAACATTACCTGATCCAAAATTAATTAAATACTTATTTGAAATTTCATCTCAAAACAAAATCCCTGCTTACAAATATGTTGCTGCTGGTGGTGGAACAGATGCTGCGGAATTACAATATGCTCCAGGTGGAGCTGCTGTTATGACTATTTCAATTCCACAAAGATACTTACACAGCCCAATTGGAGTTGCTTCATTAGTAGATATTCAAGCAACAATTAATTTAATGACTGAGTTTTTAAAAGACCTTTCACCCGAAACTTACGATAAAAAATTAGCTTACAAATAATAAAATTAACTAACTTTTACAAAAAAAAGTTAGTTTTTTAATCAAATTTATTGTTTTTTCTAACTTTTATTATTTTTTAGTGTTATAATACCGATATATAAGGAGAAATTATGAATAAATTTGATATTGTTATTTTAGGTGCTGGTCCTGGTGGATATAGTTTAGCAAACATTTTATCTTCAAATGGTAAAAAAGTTGCGATTATTGAGAAAAAACACTTTGGTGGTACATGTGTTAATGAAGGATGTATCTCAACAAAAACATTAATTAAAAGTGCTAAAGTATATGAAACAGTTAAAAACTCATTAGAATACGGAGTTAACTCAAACAATGTTTCATTTGATTTAAAAGCTATCCAAAAAAGAAGACAAGATAATAAAGATATTTTAAACGGAGCTATTAAAGGTTCATTAGAAAGTTCAGGTGTACAAATCTTCTTTGGCGAAGGAACTGTAATTGATAATAAGACAATAACAGTTAATGGACAAGAAATTAAAACAGATATTTTAATTTTAGCAACTGGAGCTAGAAGTAGAGAATTAAATATTAAAGGATTTGAAGAAGCTAAAGCAAATAATGTATTACTTAACTCAACAGACGCTTTATATTTAAATGAAGTTCCTAAATCATTAACAATTATCGGTTCAGGTCCAGTTGCACTCGAATTTGCTTACTTTTATTCAGTATTAGGTACAAAAATTACTATTGTTGAAGCAAATAAATTCATGGGTAATTTTGACCAAGACTTACAAGAAAATGTTAAAAATTATTTATTAGACAGAAATATTGAAATAATTGAAGGTGCTAAAATTTTAGAATTAAACAAAAATGATTTAATTATTGAAGTTGAAGGTTCTCAAAGAACAATTAACTCAGAAAAAGTTTTATTAGCAGCCGGTAGGGTTGCAAACATTGAATCATTTAGTGCATTAAACTTAGAATTAAATCCAAACAACACAGTTAAAGTTAATAAATTTATGAAAACAAGTGTTGATGATGTTTATGCTTTAGGTGATGTAACAGGTATTATGATGCTCTCAACATTTGCATACAAATCAGGTGATATTATCGCAAAGCAAATCTTATGAAATGAACCATTTATTGAATCAGTTGATGCAAAATTAATTCCATGATCAGTTTACTTAAACCCAGAATTTGCTGGTATTGGATACACTGAGCAAGAATTAAAAAACCAAAAAATTGATTATCAAGTTGTTAAAGTTCCAGCTATGTCATTACCAAGAGCACACGCAGATAATTTAGATAAAAAATATGGTTTCATTAAATTCTTAGTTAATAAACACAATGATGAAATCTTAGGTGCATTTATGTTTATTGAAGGTGCCCACTTAATTATTAACGAAATTGCTTTAGCAATGGATAAAAGCATTAGTTTTAGTGAATTGCAAGAACACCCATTTACACACCCAACAATTGCAGAAGCTATTTACTACGCAGCAAGAGGGTATGTATTTTCTAAGAAGTAATTAAAAAATTACAAACACTTTTATAGTGTTTGTTTTTTACATTTAAATAAGTTGAAAAGATTGTTTGCGCATCACTATTGGAATTTATATTATCCAACTTTTTTATTTTTAATTTGTGTTTTTGACTCTATATACTATAATAAACATTACCCACTTTTTAAAGGAGATAATTATGAAATTAAAAAATATATTTTTATTAGCAAGTTCACTTGTAGTTTTACCAGTTGTTTCTTGCCAAACACAAGAACCTGCTAAAACAACTACAGCGGAAACTTCAAAAGAAACAAACAATGCTACAGAAAGCAATACTGCATCATCTAACGACACAAATGTTGTTACAAAAACACCTCAAAACAATGAAAACGATTCTGACAAAAATCAAGAACAAGCTGACTATGCAAATGCTTTTGAATTAATTGCTACAGAAAACATTGGCCAAATATTTAATGATTTATTAGAAGTGCATAAAAAGAGAACAAAATCAAATGAACTTAGTTATATGCAAATTTATGGTGTTAGAACAAATCCTGCTGATGATGTAAGATCAAGAATCTACTTAGCACCTTCTGGATCATATAATAAAAACAAAGATATTTCTGAACTTGCTGTTTTAAAAGTTAAAGAATCTTTAAATCATAGAGCAATTGAAAAAACAGGTGAATTAAAAAACACATTTATTGCTTCTTTTGATGAACAAACAAGAGTTTTAACAATTCAATATAAAGCAAATAATCAAAGTTACACACAAACTATTACAATTCCAAATGCATAAAAGAAATCACATATTTGCAAAAATATGTGATTTTATTTATCTAAAAATTGTTTTAAATAATCTAGTGCAATTGGGTATGCTTCATTAAAAGGTGAATGTCCACATTTATCAATTATTTTTATTTCAAAGTTACTTGTATTAAAGATTTCTTTGGTTTTTTCCGCAGGTACTATTTTGTCATATTTCCCTAATATAAACAGTGTTGGTTTTTGCATTAAATGTAAATTATTGTTAATGCATTGCATAAATAATTCAGTGTTTTTTAAGGTTTAACATTTTGTCTAAAACAATTAATTCTTGTGAAGTTTTAAACTCTTCTAAAATTGCATTTTGATAATTTTCTTGAGAACCAAAAACTTTTAATGGATCATACAATAAACCATCTATCATTGCCTTAGTTTCCTCGATTGTTTTAGGTATTAATGTTTTAGTGAAGTCTCAAGTAGTTTGTGCAGCAGGGTTAAAAGGTGCTTCTAAAACAACTTTTTTAATCCTATCTTTAACTCTTTGGTCACTTGAAAGCAATAAACTTAATCCACCACCCATTGAGTGTCCAAATAAAATTAAATTCTTTAAATCATGATCTAAAATAAATTTAACAGCTAATTCATAAAAATATGCAATAAAGATTTCGTGATCCTCAAAAGGTTCTTTATTCACAAAATGCCCGGGCATTAAGAAAGAATAAAAATTATATTTTTTAAGATCGTCAATTACTCTTAATTTACCTTTATAATGTGATGTAAAACCATGTAAAAATAAAATATTATCTGCATCTTTATCAACTATTTTAATAATTCTATGATGTTTTTGTCAATCAATTGTTTTATTATCTAATATACCTTTATATTTATCATTCATATAATCTCCAGGTTGTTATATAAATATTTTAATATATTTAATTTTTTATACAAAATATAAATTGTAGTGTATAATTAATATTACTGTATAGTAATATATTAGAAAGGTTAATATGAAAATTAAAAAATTATTAAGTACATTTACGTTATTAAGTGCATCATCAATGCTTGTTACAGCTGTTTCTTGCGGAGTAAGCAAGGAAGTTTCTGATGAGCCTGAAAAACCAAATGTTGTTTTAAGAGATCCAATTGTTGAAGTTAACCCAGCTCCTGCAAAACCAGTTGCAGAACCTGATAAAGATGTTAATGAAGGATCAAAAAATAATGAATCAAGCTCTAGCTCAAAACCTTCTAAAACAACAAATAAACCAACAACAGAGACTCCTTCAACTCCTTCCGGTGAACCTGTTAATGAAACACCATCTAGCCCTTCTAGTGAACCAACTACTGAAGTGCCTTCAACACCTTCTAATGAACAAGGAAATAATGATTCTCAAGAGCAACCTTCTTCACCTTCAGACACAAACGAAAATAATAATTCAGATAATGCACCAAGTGAAGAAAAAGTAAGAATAACCGATATTATTCAAAAGCCTGAAAATACTGTTGATAATTTTATTTTAACTTTAGTGTTATCTAAAGATATTAATGATGAAGCAGAAAGATTTAAGTTTAAATTATTCTTAAATCCAACACCAGAAGAAGCAGAAGAACCAGGTTATTATAATCCACAAACAACTTGAAATAATAGATTTGGATATCCAAAAAATACAATTTACTTTGATGTATATGGATTAGAAGAGAATACTGACTACAATATTGTTAAAGTGCAATATGGCGATGAAATCTTAGAGCTAGTTAATGGTAAAACACATATTAGAATTAATTCTACTGATTCAACATCAAATAATAATGATGAAAATAATAATGAATCTGAAGAAAATAGTGAACCTAAAAACACAACAGATAATAATAATGCTGCTTCAAATGATGCAAACAATGATTTAAATAATAATCAAAACTCAAATTCTTCTAATGCTGAAGAGACTCCTCAATCAAACCCAAGCACAAATCGAACAAGTGAAGATATTACAATTACTAATTTTGAAATTCAAAAAGGTTCTCGTAGAGAATATGCTAATTTATATGTAACATTTTCAAAAGAGTTTGAAAATGATGATTTAAATAATTTCCAACTATATTTAAATCCTACACCAGAAGATGCTGCTGATCTTGAAGGTTTTTATAAACCTGAGCCAAATTGAAATAATAGAGCAAGACAAGATAAAAAAGTTGTTTTATTCTATATTTATGGACTAGAAGAAGGGCAAACATATAACATTGACAGAATTTTATATAATTCCAAAGTAATTACATCAACAGTTGATAAACCAACTTTAAACGTTACAGCTATTCATGGCGAAGAATAATATTACAAAAACCACTTATGAAAGTGGTTTTTTCAAACTTAATTTGTATTTATAAGTGAATCATAAATATCATTTAGCTCATTCGGTGATAAAATAAGAGATTCTGTTCTTTCTAAAGTTGATGTAATTAATGTTTGTAATTGTTCTTTATTAGAAACTTCATTATAGATCATTTGTTGTAAATTAAATATCTTTCATGCATTAATGATTCAAGATCATCGATTTCGTTATAAATATTAACCCCTTCTTGAATATCTTCTCTATTTCATTTAAAGTTTTCCATTCTTTGTTTTAGTGCAAGCTTTTTGCCTAAATATTCATTATTAACAAATTCCTTACTTGTGTAAATATTTTTTGTTTTTCAGGAATTGAAAGTATCCCTAGATCATTATTTGTGTCCAAATATGATCAATTAGATATATGTGAATTAGTAGATGAAAACAAACCTTCACTAAATACTAATTTTGGTCAAAAATCCAAATCAAATTTATATATAATTTCAAGTTATTTTGTTCATTTAAGTGTAAACGTGACAATTTTTTATATTCATACAAAATTCATTTAATTCAGAAATGTTTAATTTAATTGTATTTAAATATAATAAAAAACCAAAAAACACTTCTATTAATAGTTTTTGGTTAAATTTTAATTTTTGACATCATATAAATAGCTGCTGTTTCTGCTCTTAGGATTCTTTTTCCTAGTGAAACACATTTAACATTATTTTCGATAGCTAAATTAATCTCATTATCTGAGAAACCGCCTTCAGGACCAATTAAAAATAATGTTTCTTGATTTATATCTTTTTCTATTGGTTGTGAAAGATCTTGTTTTTCGTGTGCAATTATTTTATTTGTAATAGGAAGTTTTATTACATCTTTAAATTTTGTTAAAGGAGCAAGTTCTGGGATTATGTTACGAAATGATTGTTCAGCAGCATTTTGAATAATGGTGTTAAAACGTTCAAGCTTCTTTTCGAATTTATTAAACTTGTATAATTCGCCATTTGTATAATCTGTGATAACTGGAATGATTTTAGTTGCTCCTAGTTCAACAAGTTTTTGCAACGCTCACTCGAAACGTTCGTATTTAATGAGTGATAGAGCAACTGTTACTTCATGATCAAATTCATGATTTTGATTAATTTCTTTAATGATTTTAGCTTTATCAAATTCTAAGACACATTCATAGAATTTACCTTGAAAAACACAAATAAAAGGATTATTGCTAATCCTTATTACATTTAAGTGTTTTAAAGTTTCTTTATTTAAAATAAAGTAATTATCTTGTTTTTCAAAAACAAAGAATCTATTCATTTGCATCCTGCATGATTTGTTCGTATTCTTCAAGTGTTCCTCTGAAGATAAAGCTTTTTTGTGGAGATTGAAGTTCTAAAATAACATCAGCACATTGGTTAACGAAGGCTCTGTTATATGTTGTGAAGATAACACCTCCACGGTATCCGTTAACACCTTCGATAACTGAGTCAATACTTTCTGTATCAAGGTGGTCTAATGGTTGATCTAAGATTAAGAAGTTAGATTCTAAAAGCATCATTCTTGAAAACATTAAACGAGCTTTCTCTCCCCCACTAGTTACTTTAACTTTTTTAAATACTGTATCATTACTGAAAAGCATTCTACCTAAGAAACCACGCATTCTTGCATCATCATTTTCTTGATTTTCTTTTTCTTTATTTTCAAGCGGTCATTTTGAAATTCATTCTAAAATAGTTTCATCTGTTTCAAAAAACTTAGAGTTATCGTTAGGGAAATAACTCGGTGTAATTGTTTGCCCTCATTCAACTGTTCCTGATGTTGGTTTTCTAACTCCGAAAATACATTCTAATAATCTTGTTTTTGCAATATCGTCATCACCAACAATAACCATTTTTTCACCTGGTTTTAATGAGAAAGAAACATTTTCAAATAATGTATCACCATTTTCATTTTTGAATGTTAAGTTTTCAACATTTAAAATTTGTTTCCCGTGGTCACGGTTCATTTCTCAACGTACAAAAGGATATTTTCTGTTTGAAGGTTTAATTTCGTCTAAAGTAATTTTCTCTAAAGCTTTCTTTCTACTTGTGGCTTGTTTTGATTTAGAAGCATTGGCACTGAAACGAGCAATGAACTCTTTAAGTTTTTCCATTTGAGCTTCTTTTTTAACATTACTTTGTTTCATCATTTCACGCGCTAACTCTGATGATTGTTTTCAGAATGAGTAGTTCCCTGTGTAAATTTTTGCTTCATTGTAATCGATATCAACGATGTGTGTACAAATTGCGTCTAAGAAGTCGCTGTCGTGGCTGACTACAATAACAACGTTTTCATAGTCAATTAAGAAGTTTTCTAATCATCTAATTGAACGAAGATCTAAGTGGTTAGTTGGCTCGTCCATGATTAAGATATCTGGATTACCAAATAAAGCTTTGGCTAATAAAACTTTAATTTTCTGGTTAGCTGTTAATTCACTCATAGGAACATTTCATTTATCTTTTGGGATTGAAAGATTACTTAATAATTCTTGTGCATCATTTTCGGCTGTTCAACCACCAAGGTCACCAAATTTTTCTTCTAATTCACCTGCTCTTGTGTAATCATCCATTGTTGCTTCAGGGTTTGCATAAATAGCATCTTTTTCTTGCATAACTTCATACAAGTCTGTGTTACCCATAATAACAACATCAGTTACATTGAAGTTATCATATGCATTATGATCCTGGCTTAAAACAGAAATACGTTTATTTTTTTCTTTAATTACTTGACCACTAGTTGCTTCAATTTGACCTGAAATAATTTTTAAAAATGTTGATTTACCAGCACCATTAGCACCGATAACACCATATGTGTTACCTTCAGTAAATTTTAAGTTAACATTTTCAAAAAGTTTTTTATCACTAAATATTTTGCTTAAATTTTGGACTTCTAACATATTTACTCCTTTATATTTATATAAATTTAATTACATTATATTAAAAAAATATTTTATTAAAAATAAAGAACCAAAAAGGTTCTTTAAAATTATTTAATTAAGTTTCTAAAGAAACTTCAGAATTCATTTGAAAGTTCTTTTAATTCTAAGTAAACTGGTGCTTTAATTTCTTGTTTAACTTGTTTACTTTCAACTTTTTGAGCAACGTTGTTTTTAACAACTACTGTTTCTTTAGCAACTGTTTTTTCAACTTGCACTGTTTGTTTAACTGAAGCATTTTTTTTCGCTAATAATAAGTTTGCGTTTTTGTTTGCTGCACATTTTCCACCACAGCAAGCTCCACCAATTGGTTGATATACGTGTTCCATATTTAATTTATCTCCCATAAATCTTTTGTATCTTAAACCCTCTTCTTCTGGTTTAATGCTAACGTCATGACGTCTTAAAATTCTTGAGTTATTTTTATTTTGTCTCATTAAAACTCCTTGAAGGTTTTCTAAGTGTAATAATTATAATTTATTTTTAAGAATATTCCAAAATTATAAACTATTTTCATTAATATTATTTTTTTTCTTTTCCTCTTCTTCTTTCATGATTTCTTGAACTCTTCTTTTAATATTTTGGTATTTTTCAACTAAAAGCTTTTCAATTTCATCAATTTGCATTGTGTTATCAATAACATTTGTATTAACAATGTTTTGGAATAAAGGATCATTTTTCATTTCTTTTGTGATCAATGATTTTCTTCCTCTTCTATCTTTGAAAATAGAGATCATAACTTCATAGGCAATGTCATCTAACATTGATTCAAATAATTTTGTTCCTTCTTCTGTATAAACTTGGTAAGGATTTTTTTGTGAATATTGTACTAAGTTAACATTTGAACGTAATTTATCCATTCTATTGATTTGGATTTGTCATTTTCTGTCTAAAACATCTAAAATAATATTTTTTTTGAATGAAACTAATTCAGTTTCCGAAATATATTGATTGTTTTCTTGTACGTTTTTAGTTCATTCTACATATAGTGAAAGAATAATGTGAGCTACATATTCTGGTAAATCACTTTCATGGACCTTGGCAATTTCATTAATATCAAATTTATAAGAAACTAATGAACCGATATTTTTGTTTAAGAATTCAACTAATGCATCATAGTTGTAATTGTTATGTAAAATGTACTCACCATTTCTAACTATTGATCTAGCTGCAGACATGAACATTCTTCTTAAGATAAAGTCAACATTTTTTGAACTTAAAATTAAATCACGTTGTGCATAAATTAAATCACGTTGTTGTCTAATAACATCATCATAACTTAAAACTGATTTTCTAGAGTCATAGTTAAATCCTTCAATTTTTCTCTGTGCATGATTGAATTGAAGTCTAATTGTTTTACCAGCAATTTCTTTACCTGCTTCATCAGCATAAGCTTCTTTAAATTGTTCATGTGATTGACCACCAAAACGTTTCATTAGTTGGTCATCTAGTGAAACAAAGAATTTACTTGTCCCAACATCACCTTGACGACCTGAACGACCACGAAGCTGATTATCAATACGACGAGATTCAGCCTTATCTGTTCCTAAAACATATAAACCGCCCAAAGCAATTGCTTCTGGTGTTGGTTTAATGTCTGTTCCACGCCCAGCCATGTTTGTAGCAATAGTAACCGCTTTTACTAAACCTGCTTTCGAAATAATTTCAGCTTCTGAAGCATTTTGTTTAGCATTTAAAACTGTATGTGGAATTCCTCTTTTAAGCAATAATTTGTGAGCAATTTCCGAATCTTCAATTTGTGAAGTTCCTAATAAAACTGGCTGCCCTTTAGCATAAAGTTCTGCAACTTTATCTGCAACTGCGTTTCATTTATCTTCAGCATTAACAAAAATTGCATCTGGTTCATCAACTCTGGCAATTGGTTTATTAGTAGGGACTACATTAACCCTCATATTGTAAATATCAACGAACTCTTGCTCTTCAGTTTTACCTGTTCCGGTCATACCACAAAGTTTTTTAAACATCCTAAAGAAGTTTTGGTATGTAATTGTTGCTAATGTTTTTGTTTCAGGTTCGATTTCAATACTTTCCTTAGCTTGGATAGCTTGTTGTAATCCTTCAGAATAACTACGACCATCCATTATACGACCTGTGAAAGTATCAACAAGTTCTATTTTTCCATCACGAACAATATATTCAACATCGATTTTCATGATTTTGTGTGCTCTTAAAGAGTTTTGAACTAAATGAATTCATTCACTATTTTCGATATTGTAAATATTGTGTGTATTGAATCAGTGATTACCTTTTTGAATACCTGAGTGAGTTAATGCAATTGCTTTAGTTTCTTCATCAATAATATAATCAGTGTGTGATAAAGTTCTAACAAACTGATCAGCAGTAAAATATGCATTGCTGTCTTCTTGCTCACCACCAGAGATGATTAAAGGTGTTTTGGCTTCATCAATTAAAATTGAGTCAACCTCATCAATTAAACAGAATTGTAAACCACGTTGTACTTTTTCTTCTTTAGTTTTAACCATGTTATCTCTAAGGTAGTCAAAACCAAGTTCAGAGTGAACCGAATAAGTAATATCACAAGCATATGCGGCTCTTTTGTTGTTTGGATCCATTTGAGCTTTATTAACACCTACACTTAAACCGAGGAAGTTAAATACTTCCCCCATTTCTTTTGCATCACGTTCAGTTAAGTATTCATTAACTGTAGAAACAATAGCACCTTTACCTAATAAAGCGTTAAGATAAACAGGAGCAATAGAAGTAATAGTTTTACCTTCTCCAGTTTTCATTTCAGCAACTGAACCAAGGTCAAGTAATAAACCGCCTAGCATTTGTACATCGTATGGTCTTTTGCCTAAAACTCTTTTTGTTGCTTCACGAGCTACTGCAAAAACATCTTCTCTAATATCTTCTAAAGTGTAACCTTCTTTCAAAAGATCTTTAAAGAATTTAGTTTTAGATTTTAAATCTTCATCTGATAATTGAACAACGAATTTTTCAAGCTTATTAATCTTTTTTAAAGATTTTTCTGCAATCCTCATCTCAGTTGTTTTAAAGTCAAAAAAACTAGTTATTTTTTTCATAATTTATATTATATATTAAAAAAGACATTTATAAAATGACTCTCAAAGTAGGTATAAATTGTTAATAATATTTATTAACATATTACCCAAGATATAAAAAAGAATACTTTCTAGCTCAAATATTCTTTTTGTCTATTAATTATTGGTTTTTTTCTTTTATAATGTCATGTGCTTTGCGAAATGTTTCACTTAACATTTCTTCATAACACTCATTATCATGGTTGTCATAAGCTTCTTCACCATTATCATTTATAAAAATTCTTGGTTCATCTGCTTCCATAAAATTTCAGCACACATCCACTAAAACTTGAACAAAAATTTCTTTAATATTTTATGTTAAATAAAATTAATTTAATTAAGTCATTTTTCCATGGTGCAACCATTCAACACCCTAATATGTATGAAGTTTTACATATGAATATTTTAGTCCCACCAATTAAAACTCAAGAATATATTGTTTCTGTACTAGATAAATTCTCAACTTTAGCTACAAGTATTAAAGATGGTTTACCAAAAGAAATTGTATTAATTACAAAACAATATGAATACTATAGAGAACAATTATTAGATTTTAAAAAGTAATTCAAAAACCATGCAAATTAGTTGCATGGTTTTTGAATTATCGACTTGATTAAAATAAAAAATATTTTTTACATCTAATGTTTATGTTATAATTTGTCCATGAAAAACAGAAAGAACATGATTTTTATTAATATTATTCGTGCGATGTTTATTACCAACATTCGTTTCTTTTAATATTAATCTGTTCTAAAGTTATTCATAACAGATTAATTAGAAATCTGTTATGAATAGTTCTATAGAGGAGCTTTTAGCAATAGTAAATATTTTAGCAGGCATGCGTAGAATATTGAAAGGGCATAAGAGCCGAAATACTTAAAATGGCGATTTTAAGTATTGGTAGAAAAACATAAAAGATTTCTACTCTTTGGTTAAAACCATTGGTGCTATAGATTTACATCTCTTTAATAATTAAATATTTATTATTATAAATTATTATAAATATAGTTATAAAAGTTTTGTAGATTTGTAGTCTACAGAACTTTTTTATTTTTTAGGAGGAATATGGATATTAAACAATATAAAAATCATAAAGATGTACCATCTCAATATAAATGAGATCTTAATGACATATTAAAAGGAAAGAGCATCCAAGATTGAATTAATGACTATCAAAATGTTATGAAACAAAGAATTCAAATCAAAGATTCTAAGTTCAATTCAATTGAAGAATATTTAGTTGATATTAAATTATCTGAAGAACAAGAATTAATTGGTAATAAAATTGATAATTATATTTCTAATAACCAAAATACAGATTTAGTTAATGCTGAATTCATTAAACTAAATAAGGATTTTGAATTAATTGCTCATAACTTAAGCACAGAATTTGGTTCAGAAACAAATAGATTCTTTGCAAATATTGAAAAAATGAAACTTTGAAAAGAAGATCCAAGACTTAAGTTATATAAAAGAGATATTGAAGACTTAATTGCTAGTTGAGAACATAAGCTTGATGATAAAGTTGAAAACTATTTATTAGAAACTTCTATTGGTAACCCAGATCCACATACAATTTTTAGTATTTTAAGTAATAGCGAACTAGATTTTGGTTATGTAACGCTTAAAAATGGTAAAAAAATTAAACTAAATAAAGTAAATAGAACTAAGTTATTAAAATCAGAAGACGAAAGTGTCAGAAAGCAAGCTTATAAGAATTTCTGAGATGGATATATTAAACATAAAGATTCATTTGCTGAATTACTATATCAACATTTTAATCAAATTGTAACAACTGCTAAAGTCAGAAAATATGATTCAGCTGTTCATATGTTAACATTTGATGATAAAGTAACTGATGAAATCTTACAAAAGTTATTTAATAAAGTGGCGAGTTCAAAATCAATTGTTAAGAAATATGTTGATACTTACAAGAAGTTTTACAATATGCGTTTTGGAAGCAAAATGCAAGAATGAGATTCATCTAGAGAACTTGTTAAAGTTAAAAGTACTTACAGTGTTGAAGAAATGAATGACTTAGTACGAGAAGCTTTAAAACCATTTGGAGAAGAATACTCAAACCAAATTAACAAAGCATTAACAGAAAATTGAGTCGATTATATGAGTACTAAAACTAAGCGTGGAGGTGCTTATAGTATCGGTGGAACTTACGGAATTGATAAAAAGTACATCTTGATGAATTTTGACGGAAGTTTAAGAAGTGTAGAAACATTAGCACATGAATTAGGTCACTCAATGCACTCGTATTATTCAGATAAACATAATGATATCAATAATGCAAGTTACCCAATTTTCTTAGCTGAAATTGCTTCAATCTTCAATGAATTAATGTTATTTGACTACCTACTTAAAAACTCAAATAATAACAAACTTAAATTTAACATCTTAGATAGTATCATAAGTGGATTTAACGGAACTGTTTTAAAACAAGTTATGTGATCAAATTATGAATATGATTTATATAAAGCAATCCAAGATGGAAGTGCAAATTCAAGTTATGACTCAATTAGTAAGTTATACTTTGAAAATGCTAAAAAATATACTTTAAAAAATAATATTAAATACTCAGTAAAAGATACAATCCAAGCAATTTATGTACCACATTATTACTATGGATTTTATGTATATAAATATGCAATAGGTCAATTAGTTGCCATCTACTTCTTTAAGCAATATAAAAAATATGGAAAAGAAGCATTAGATAATTACATCAAAAACTTCTTGAGTGCCGGTGGTAATGATTACCCAATTGAAATACTTAAAAAAGTTGGAGTTGATTTAGAAAACGATAACTTTTATGATGAAGGTTTCAAATACCTTGATGATTTAATTAAAGAATGAATTAAATTAGGAAAACAAATATTTAAAGACAAAAAACAAAAATAAATAAAGGACAAAACATGAAAAGAAAATTTTTATTATTAGGAAGCTTTTTAGCTTCTGCTGCATTACCTTTAGCAGTTTTATCTTGTTCACCAAGTCAACAAAGCGAAGTAACAAGTACATTTGGAAGCTATGCTAAAGAAGGTATCTACCCAATTAGATATAACTCAATCTTCCAATTAAGAAGAGGACAAACAGACACATCATTCTCATCAGGTTCATGAACTGCTGGACCAGAAATCACAACATTAGGATTATTATTCAGATATGAACCAGAAGGAAAAGCAGAATTCCATGAACAAGTGGAACTTGCTGAAAATAAAATTGATCAAGTTACAAAAACATATGTAACAAAACCATCAACAAGTAAATGAAAATTAGAATATGCAAAAGCTATTAAAATAGTAGTAAATGGACAAGAAATTGTTTATGACAATGATAAAGTTGATCCATTAGGTGGTCCAACAATCGATGGAAAATACTATCCATCATCAGTTGTTCCGTTAACAAGTAGTGATGTAAAATCAATCAACCACCCAGAATTCTTTAAAAACTTAGATAAAGCTTCATCAGTCAAAATTGAAGTTGATGAATCTTCACACTGAATTGATGCTAACGGAAAAAAAACAAAATACAATGTTGTCGCTAGAGACTTCTACTATGGAATTTTAAGAACATACTTATCAAATGACACAGCTTACCGTTGAAATAATGGAGGAAATGCTGAACTTGATACAGCTGCAAAATCAATTATTCCTAATAGTGAATCAATGTATAAAAAAGAAGCAACATATACAAATAAATACTTATACAACCTTTACAACATTGATTTTGATAAATTAATTAAAGAAGATGAATTTATTAAAAATGAAGATGGTAAAAACTACTTAGTATTTAACAAAAAAGATGCTTCGAAAGACGTCTCATTCTCAGAATTCTTTAAAGGAATTTTATACGGAAACTATGAATTTGTTCCTGCACCAAGTCAATACATTGACGAGAAAAATAATGACCTTGCTTCATTAAAGGGATTTGCTTTAGCAAACGAATCTGAAGAAGCAAGTGTTAAAGAAAAAATTAGTGCTGCAAATGGTTTAACAAAACAAACAGGAATTTACTGATATGGATTAACAAACAATGCTACATTATATGCTGGTAGATACTACTACAAAGGATATAATGCTAATGAATTATCAGAAAAATGATTATTAAATGAAAATTACATTGATCAGGAATATGCTAATAATCCAGCAAGAATTAAAGTTATTGAATCAGTTTACAAAACTCAAACAGTTGAAGCAGGTGCATTTAAAGTTGAAGACTTTAACTCATTCAAAGCCGGAACAACAGCAGCAATTTCATTCTCTCAACTTGATCCAAAAACACAATCATTAATTAAAAGTAAAAAAGATGTTTTTGGTTTAACTAAAACCCAATCAAGACAAACAAAAAATACAGTAGGATACTTCTTTGGTTCATTAGTTCCAAATAGTGCACATAATCCAAAAGATACAGCAGAATACGTAAATGATGCATATACAAGATTAGTTTGAGGTGCCTCATTAGCTGATGTTAAAGCAGGTAGAGCTCAAAACACATTAAAACATGCAACAACAGGTGCAGCTGCTGAATTTAGAAACATTTTAACAGCAGTTATTAACTGAGATCATTCAGCTAAAGAAGCTTCTTCACCAGAACAAGTTTATGCATGATTATCAGGTGCTGCTCCAGATCTTAAAATCGAAAACTCTCCAACAATCCAAGGAAACACACCAAGACAAAATGTTGATGCAATGAATGAATTATTCGTCGTTGCTAAAGAAACAAATCAAAGACTTGACTTAGGTGGAAACTTAGGATCAGAATTATGACAAAGTGAAAATGATACAGTTGGAAAACAAGCTAAAGATAAATATAAATCTGCAGCTTACGATGTCTTAAAAGCTCGTTTCAAAAAACTTGTTGATGAATTCTATGAAAATAACTCAGATTTAGCAAGTGATCCAAAAAACTCAAAAATTGTTATCACAGTTTTATCAAGATTCATTAACTTAAATGCAAAAGTTGCTTTAGCAGCCGAACAACAAGTAGCAGTATTAAACTCACTTTACCCAGAAAAATTTGAAGTAAAATATTCAATTATTAAAGATAGAGAACAATTATTAAGTTACTACATTAATAACCCAGCTCCAACAAAAATTGTTGGATGATCAGCCGACTATGAATTAATTAACGCTTCATTAGATGGGAAATCATGAAACTTCCAATTACTTCCAGTTTTAGCTACAATTGCAACAGATGAAGCTTACAAAGCAAAATTAGCTTTAGCTTACCCTACATTGGTTAAAGCTGCTGAAAAATTACAACAATACATCACAGAAAACAACTTAAAATTATCTATCCCACTTGATGTATGAGGAAAATTAGCTAATAAATACTTATATGACTTTTCAGATTACTTAGGTAATTATAAAGTTAAAGAAGGTACAGAAAATGGACAAATTGAATTAGTAGAAATTGATTCAAATTCAGATTCAACAAACTACATATCAGCAGGTGATTTATCTTCACAATTCTTATTATGATTAAACACAAACGCACAAAATGCGCTTTCAAAAGAAGATTTAATCAAATTAACTTCAGAAGCAACAAACTTAGTTGGATTACTTGTGAACCCACACTTAGGTGTATTACAAGAAGCTATTTCAAACAGATTAGTTAACCCTAACTACATCGTTCCAGAAACAGATTTACCATTTGATGATTACTCATCATTCTTAGTGAAAAAATAATATAACAAATACAATTAACTTTAGGGTTAATTGTTTCTTGTTTTAATAAAGGAAAGGAAAAAGATGCTTAAATATATTCTACAGCGTATCGGTTTTGCTATTTTAACGCTATTAATTATTATTTTTGTTGTTTATGTTTTAACAGCACAATTTTCAATTAATCCATTCGTTGAAAAAGCGCATGGTGCTGCACAAGAAGGTAATTCACAATCTACAAAAGAATTATTAAGAAAACTTTTTGATGACTCTGTTAAGTATCACTTTTTACCATCAAATTGAGAAGGTAAATATGATCAATACAAAGATGTATGAACAACATACAAAATAAGTCCATTTGTTAGATTTTGATATTGATTATCTGATATATTCACAAATAAAGAAAACCCATTTGGTATTCCTTATGACTCAAATATCTTCACAATAACACAAACTAAATCAATTTCAGAATTATTCTTCAAATATCTTAAATTCTCAGTTATCATCACAGTGCCTGCCTTCTTTATCAGTGCGGCACTAGGAATTACATTAGGAATTATTGCAGGATACAAAAGAGGAACATTATTTGATGCAGGTATCAATATGTTCTCACTTATCTTTATTGCACTTCCATCATTCATTATTGCACCTATTTTAATCTCAATCTTACTTAAACTAAATGTAATTCCAAGTTTTATTAACCCATTTAGTTCACAAAGTTCACAAGTTTATTCAACAGGGCAAATTGTACTATCTTGATTACCACCAATTTTAATCGTTGTATTAGGATCATTATCTTCATACATCACATATACACGTAACCAAGTTATTACAGTTCTTACATCAAATTATGTACTTATTGCTAAATCAAAAGGATTAAGTACATCAGAAATTTTCTTCAAATATGTTTTAAGAAATATTTCAATTCCATTAGCTGCTTTATTGATCCCTTCATACATTGGATTATTAACAGGGGGAATTGTTATTGAAACATATTGATCAATCCCAGGTACTTCACAAATTATTGCGCAATCATTCCCTAAAGGTGAAATTAACATTATTATGTTCAATACTGTGTTCTTCACATTCTTAGGAATCATGACTACAATTGTAGTTGACGTATCATATACGATCTTAGATCCTAGAATTAAATATTCATCTAAATCAGGATTTAGTTACTTCAATATGTTCGTTAGATCATATAAAAGAAATCAAGAATTTAAATTAAGAAAAGCAAAAGGAGGACAAAATGACATCAAAGGAATTTAACAAAAAATACAAAATCAATATTGATAGTATCGAAAATCCATTTAATTTTGCTCCTAAAACAAACAACTTTGCTAACGTTGCTGGTAAACCAAAAAAACTTGTAATCGAAATCTTTAAAAGATTCTTTATGAGTTGACCATCAGTTTTATTCTTAATTGTATTCTTAATTGTTTTCATAACATCAATTGTTGTTACAACATACTCACCATATAGTGCTGATAAAGGAGTTGACCAAACAATCCAATTTAATTTAATTGGTGATAAAGCAGGTCACACAACTGAATCAGGTTCATCATTTGTCAAGTCTTTACCAACTAAATGAGCTGGTAAAATTAACTTAAAATTAGTTTTAAATGATAATGACTTTGTAAGTAACGCCACAAAATGAAGTGATAGAAATTACTATGGCGGATATTTATGAGTCGAATTCAATAAACCAGAATATATTGAATTTGTTGATGGTGAAAGATATATTGATTTTTATAAATGACATGAAGTAGACAGTGTTAATATTATTTTAAGAAGCTCAGGAATTCCTGAAACAATATCAGCTTCAGAAGCATCTAAATACTATGCTGAAGCTATCAAAGCTAACCCACAAATTAATTTAAGAACATTCTTAGGTACAACACAAACAGGAATTGATGTTTGAACACAAAGTTGAATTGGAACATGAAGAGCTATTAGATTAGCATTAATCGTTGCCACAATTCAAACAATTATAGGTGTTGCAATTGGATCATATTTAGGTTTCCATGTCGGTACAACAATTGATACTGTTATCATGCGTTTAATTGATATTTTCTCAGCTCCACCAACATTAATTTGATTATTATTATTTGCTACATTATTCGGAACAACAGACTTAACTTTAGGATTTGCTTTAATCTTTGTTGGTTGAGTTGGTTCAGTAGGTAGAACAAGATTATTTATCATTACAGTTAAAGACTCAGAATTCATCACAGCATCACAATCAATTGGTGCTTCAAAAGCAAGGTTAATTTACAAACATGCTTTACCATCAATTATTGGAAAAATCGCAACAAGTTATGTTGCTTCAATCCCATCAATCATTCTTTCAGTTTCATCACTTGCCTTCTTAGGTTTCTTCAAATCAGACAATGCGAACTTAGGAAAAATTATTTCTTCAGCTCCTGCTGAAGCAATATCTAATGTTTGAATCTTATTATTACCATCATTAATTTTACTTTCAATTTCAGTTTCACTTCACTTTATTGCATTAGGTGTGCATGATGCACTTGATCCAAAAGTTATTAAAACAAGATAGGAGATATTTATGGAAAAAAACCAAGATCTATTACTAGATGTCAAAAATCTTAAAGTAAGCTTTAAAATCAAAAGAAATAAGTACATAAATATTGTTAGAGGTGTAGACTTAAAAATTGGTAAAGGTCAAATTGTAGGTATCGTAGGTGAATCTGGTTCAGGAAAATCAGTTACCTCGAAATCATTTTTAAACATTAATGAAAACTCTTTAATCACAGCTGATAGAATGCAAATTGAAGACATTGATTTATTAAAATCTAAAAAAGAATCATTTTGACAAAAAGTACGTGGACACAAAATTGGATACATTCCTCAAGATCCACTTACATCATTAAACCCAACAAGAAAAATTGGAAAACAACTTTTAGATGCATTAAACAAAAACGAAGATTGAAAGAAAAAACCATACTCAGAAAAAAGAAAATACTTAGTAGGTTTATTAGACAAATTTGGAATCAGAAATTCAGAAGCAGTATTTGATATGTACCCGCACACATTAAGTGGTGGTATGAAACAACGTGTAGTTATTACAATGGTTGTAGCTTTAAAACCAAGCTTAATTATTGCTGATGAACCAACAACAGCACTTGACCCAACAGTTCAAGCATCAGTTTTAGCTTTATTTGACGAAATTAGAGAAACAATGAATATTTCAATTATCTTAATCAGCCACAACATTTCAGTTGTTGCTAAGTTCTGTGATTACATTTACGTAATGTATGCAGGTAAAATAGTTGAAAGAGGAACAAAAAAAGACATTTTTACAGAACCAAAACACCCTTATACATGGGCTTTAATTTCAGCTATTCCTGAAAATAAAGAAGATAGATTATATTCAATTAAAGGTACTCCACCAGATATGAATAACTTACCATTAGGTGATGCTTTTGCTCCGAGAAATGATTATGCACTTGAAATTGACTTTGTAAAAGAAGCCCCATTATTTGAAGTGTCTAAAACACATGCAGCTGCATCATGATTATTACACCCAGATTCACCAAAAGCAACATTATCTCTAGAATTAGAAGCAAGATTAGAAAGCTTCAGAAAGGTTTTTAAAGACAATGAGTAAAAAAACAATTTTAGAAATTACTAACTTAAAAAAGTTCTTTGTTAACAAAGGACATGTTAATAAAGCTGTAGATGATGTTACATTTGATGTTAAAGAAGGTGAAATTGTAGGTTTAATTGGAGAATCAGGTTCAGGTAAAACAACAATTGGGCGTTCTCTTTTAAGGTTATATGATGACTTTAATGGGTTTGTTAGATTGGATGGAAAATTAATCTCTGGTAAAAAAATATCAAGAAAAACAAGAAAATTCATGAGAAAAAATATTCAGATGATTTTCCAAGATCCAATGGCTGCTTTAAATGGTCAAAACACAATTTTCTCAATCTTAAAAGAACCACTTATTGTTAATAAAATTATTAAAAATAAAGTTAAAGAAATTAATAAAAACTGAGAATCAGTGCAAGATCACTTCCACTACACATTCTTAGAAACAGTTTTAAAATTTAAATTGCAAAACTTAAAAATAGCTAATTCTTTATCAAAACCTTTTAGCGATAAATGAAGAAACATTCTTTCAAATATTTCATTTGAAGATGAAGAAACATCATATGATGATAAGTTCAATTCATATTTCTCATTTTTAGAAGAAAAAAATAAAAACAATTCAACAATTATTAATGACTTATATTCAAATACAGATAAATTAATTAACCTATATGAAGATCATAAATTAAGACTTGAAAAAGGTGATATTGATTTTGATGAGATTGACTATGATAACGCAAAAGCAGAATACTTAAAACAAAAAAGGTTAAGTAAGAAAACTGCTAAATACTATGAGTTAAAAACACAAAGAAAAGAAGCATTTAGAAACTTAAAACACAGTTTAATGGATTGATTTGAAGAATATATGATTTCAAGAAACTCAATTAAAAACTTAATTATTGAACTTAAAAATGAATCTAAATTAAACAGAAACGAAGCATTCAATAGCTATGACATTGATGTATATTGTTTTAAGCTAAAACTGTATTTATTAAACAAGAAAGTTGAAAAAATCTTTAAATCAAATAAAAGAAAAATTAACTATCTTTCATTTGAAGAATTACAATCTTTAATTAAAGAATTAGAAATTTTATCAATTCCGATTTTTGAAAACGATTTAAGTGTTGATGTAAATGAGTTTCCAAGTTTAGGAACTTACAAAAAAGCCTTAAGTAAAATTGTAGACGAAAAATACCAATTTGATTTTAGTTCATATGAACAAATTTCAGATCAAAAAGAAACAAACTTTAAAACACTTGCATTTAATAACTTTAAAAACTTATTTACCACTTTCAAACAAGAAGTTAAAGAATTTTTCCAAAAACCAATTGATAATAAAGCTGAATTGGCTATTGCGAAAGAAAAACTTCTTAAAACTAAAGAAGTTAATGATCAAGAAATTGCTAAATATGTTGCTTCATACACTGAAAGAATTAAGTTATTAAATAAAGAAATTGAAAAAGAAATAGAAAATTGAAAAAAACTTAGAACACTTTCAAAGTCAAACAATGAATTATTTAGTATTACAAATAAAAAATTCAATGAATACTACAAAACAACATATCTTAATGTTTTAGAAAAGAAAATTAAAGAACTTAAATCTAAAAATGAAAATGCTGCTCAAGTTGCAAAACTTCAACAAGAGCTTAAACAAGCAAAAGTTGATTTAAAAGTTTACAACACAAATATTAATGATAAATTAACAGGTATTGCATCATTTGATATTGAACTTAAATACTTAAATAAAGACTTAAACAACACATATATT